>NZ_LYSO01000130.1:0-16224 GCF_001728935.1 Pseudomonas sp. AP42 | reverse complement strand
CGGGGCGCCTAAGATCAAAAGCAGATCAAGAGCGACTCGCTGCGCATCGTGGTTACCGTCTGCTGCTACAGCCCACAAAGTTGTGTAGATACCTATGCTGCGATGGCGGCCCGATAAACGACACATTCCCACCTGACACGCCGCGATCAAACTGTGTGCGGGCTTGCTCGCGAAAGCGGAGTGTCAGTCACTGCGTCTGTTACTGCACGACCGCTTTCGCAGGCAAGCCAGCTCCCACATTTGATCTTCACTGCCTTGAGCATTGCGTTCGCTTGACTGACTGTTCTACGCCACCGGAATCAACGGATCGGCCGCTGCCAGCGCCACCGCTCTATCCGCCGCCGGTGGGTAGATCCACACGCTATTGATCTGCTGTTTGAGCTCCTTGGCTTCCTGGCCCACCAGTTTGAGCTGACGGTCCCAGCCTTCGGTGTACACCGCGCCCCAGGCGCCGAGGTCGAGGCAGGTGACGTATTTGGGTTGGCTGTAGGCCGTGGGGGCTACGCCGATCAGATCGGCGGCGACGTTGTTGCCGGCGTAGCGGCCCAGGGCGATGGCGTGCTGGCAGGACATGGCAGCGACGTTGCCCAGCTCGTCTGTGGCGGCGTAGGCCACGTCGCCAGCGGCGAAGATGGCAGCCTGGCCCTTGACCTTGAGGGTGGCGTCCACGTGCAGGCGGCCCTGGGGATCGCGGGTGCCCTCAACCTGTTCGGCCAGCGGGTTGGCGCGAAAGCCGATGGTCCAGATCACGGTGCTTGATTCAATCCGCTGCCCATCCGCCAGGGTCACGCCACCGGCGTCCACCGAGGCGACCGAGGTGTTCAGTACCCATTCAAGCCCCAGTGCCTGGCTGGCTTCGATGATCGAAGGGCGTATGCCATCGCCCATCGACGCGGCAATCTGCGGCCCGCGGTCTACCACGATCACACGGATGTTGGCCGTTTCACCCAGTGCCGCACGCAGGCGCGCCGGCATTTCGGTGGCGGTCTCGATACCGGTAAAGCCGCCGCCGGCCACCACCACGGTATTGCGGGCCGGACTGTCGGGCAGATTTTTGAGGGCCTTGATATGGGCCTCAAGGCGCGCGGCGTCTTCGATCTGATCCACATCGAACACGTGCGCGATGCCGTCCATGTCTGGGCGGTTCAAGCGGCTGCCGGCAGCCACTACCAGCCGGTCGTAGCTGAGGGTGGCCGGGATGCCGGCCGCGTTGCGATAGGTCACTTGCTTATTAGGGGCGTCGATGCTGTCGGCGGCGCCTTGCACAAAGGTCACGCCCACAGCGTCGAACAGCGCATCAAGCGGGGCCAGCATGGTATGCACATCGGGCTCGTAGAACCGCGGGCGAATACGCAGCTCCGCTTGGGGGGCGAGCAGGCTGATGCGCACATCGTTGCGTTCGTGCTTGTCCAGCAGCCGAGCGGCGCTCAAGGCGCTCCACACGCCACCAAACCCGGCGCCGATGATCAGAATATGTTGTTTCATGGGGTTGCTCCAGAGACCAGGTAAGCCGCAAGGCATTGCCGGATCACTGTAAAAGCAGCAGGGTCTGTCCGAAAGGACAGATAACCCAGGATGACTGCCAGGTCAGTCGGCCTAGCGGGAAAAACGCTCGCGGTAGTCGCGCGGTGAGATGGCCAGGTGGCGGTGGAAGGTGCAGCGCATGCGTTCTTCGTCGCCAAACCCGCACAGCCCGGCGATCTGCTCGATGCTGCGCTGGGAGTCTTCAAGCATGCGGCGCGCCGCTTCCATGCGAAACAGCTCAATGGCCTTGGCCGGGGTGCGACCGGTTTTTTGCTTATAGACCCGGGCAAAATTGCGTGGGCTCATATGGCTCTGCGCGGCCAAGCGTTCGACGCTGAGGTCACTGTCGCGCAGGTTGTCGCTGATCCAGGCATGCAGCGCATCAAAGCCGGCGCTGTCGGCGGTTTGCGCTTGCAGCACCTGGCTGAACTGCGCCTGGCCACCGGGGCGCTTGAGGAACACCACCAGTTCGCGTGCCACTTGTAGCGCCACTTCGCGCCCGCAGTCGGCCTCCACCAGCGCGAGCGCCAGGTCGATCCCGGCGCTGACGCCTGCCGAGGTCCACACCTGGCCTTGCTGTACGAAGATCGCGTCCACGTCCACCTCGATGCTCGGGAAGCGTTGCTTGAGCAGCTCGCACATGGCCCAATGCGTTGCCGCGCGGCGCCCCTCCAGCAAGCCCGCCAGCGCCAGCAAAAAAGTGCCGCTGCACACCGAGGCGGTACGTCGCGCCTGACCGGAGGCGTTGCGCAACCAGTCCACCAGCGCAGTATTGTCCAGCATGGCTTGCTCAATGGCGGGCGCGCCGGGTACCACCAGAGTGTCGATGGCGGCTGGGTCCAACTGCGCCAAAGCCACCGTGTCGACGCTCAAGCCTTCGGCGGTTGGCATCAGCCCGCCCGCCAGGCTGGCGTTGTGCAGCACATAACCTTGCAAACCGCGCTCGGCCATGGCCTTGGTCGCGGCCCAGAACACCGTTTGCGCGCCGGTCAGGTCGAGCAGGCCCATGTGCGGGTAGGTCAGGAACACCAGAGTGCGGGGTTGGCCAAGCGGGGAGAGTGCGGTCATGCGCTGGTCAGTTGCTCAATTTGGCTCAAGGTGCAGAAGTTTGCGCCCATGACCACCCTCAATTGCTCGGGTTGTTCAAGTTTGCCTGTCATGGTGGCGGTCTCCGGTGAAGGGGCTGGGCCCTGTTTTACCATGTCCCGCCAGTCAGTTTAAGCAGTCGCGCAGCGTTTGGTCTTGGTTGAATACTGTTTTGGCCAGGCCCTTCTGCAAACGTCGGTCAGGATTCACCGTTCTGATCGCCTCTGTTTGTTACTATCGCCATCCCGTCACCCGGAGTCGCCGCTCTATGCAACACCAGTGGGATGAAATGCACCGCACCCGCAAGCCCACGTTCGTCCTGTGTGGCGAGCCCCAGGGGGATGTGCTCAATCTCTATGTTCACGGTTACTCGGCGTTCTTCAACCGCCAGCAACTGGGCAATTTCAAGCAACAGTTGGCGGCTATCGAAGGCTCGACCAACCTGATGCTGTTCTGGCCGGCGGGGCATTTTCTGGAAAACCTGTTTGCACCGTTCAAGGACGTGCTCGCCTCATTGCTCGGCGGTGGCGGCCTGGGCGCGGCGACGGTGGGCGTGGGCAAGGCCATTGCCTATTTCCTTGATCATTACAAGAGCGTCGAGGCGCGGGTGGATGAAGTGGCCAAGACCTTGTTGCCCGAACTGGCCGGCTACCTGCACGACCAGTCGCTGCCGGTACGGCGCATCAACCTGATCGGCCATTCCCTGGGCGCGCGCATTCTGGTCAAGAGCCTGCTGGCCAGCCCCGAGATCGCTCGCGAACTGCCGTTGAATAACCTGTTGTTGATGGGCGGGGCGATCTGTACCTCGAGCCCTTGGGACGAGGTGTCGGCGCCGCTGAAGGGGCGGTTGATCAACTGCCATTCGAGCAAGGACTGGGCGCTGGCCATGAAGCCCGATACCGAGCGTTGTATTGGCCGCTATGCGATTGACGTGACGCCCGCGCTCAAGGCCAAGGTGACCAATGTGCACCTGGCCAGCTTCGATCATGCCGCCTATTGGCCGCAGTTGAAGACGGTGGTGCAGTACACCGATTTGCTGCAGGAGCGGCGCGGCATGATCCGTGTGGACTCGCGCAGCAGTGACGTGCGGTTTGCCGAAGCGGACGGGGACCTGTACCCGGCATTGGTGCAAGCGCGGCCGGAGGAGCTGAAGTTTCTTGCCGAACTGATGGCGCAAAAGCGCAGTGCCGCGATTGATGCCAGTGTGCGCGAACCGTTGAAACTGGCCATTGAGTTGCAGCGCATGGGCGGCGACAGCTTTATGAACCTGGCTCGTGGCCATGGCGTGGGCTATCGCCAGATTGCCGAAGACGTGGCGCAACGCCTGGGCATCAAGTTCGACCAACCCCTTGAACACGTGGCGCTGGCAGAGATCGAAGGGCAGGTCGCAGAAACACTGATCGAGCAGTACAAGGACAAACTCAGCCGCGCTGATCGTCAGGCGTTCGAGGCCGAGCTCCAGGCGGCTGCGCAAAAAGAGCAGGGGTTGTTCAACCGCCTGGATGTGGGCCGTTCGGCTACCGCAGCCTTGAGCGGCACGGCGTTGGCCGGGCTGACCGGGTTTATCCTGCGGCGCGGTGCGGCGACGGCGATCCCGGTGGTGGGCCAGGCGCTGGCTGCGGCGATGTTGCTGGTCAGCGGTGTTCGGGCGTTTTCCGGCCCGGCGTATTCGATCACGACCTTGGCGGTACTGGTGGTCGGCGTGATCCGCCAACGCATGGAGCGCGAGGCGCTTAACCAGGAACTGGACTTGGTGGTGCAAGTGGTGGAAGCGTTTGACCTGCCACGGGACACGGTGATGCGCACGGTCGCGTCTGACTGATAAGCTGCTGCCCAAGTCTTGTGTATTTGCCTGGAATACCGCGTGAAATTCAGCCTGCCAAAAATCGCTACCGCTCCGTTTTGCCCGCCGGAAGTGGCCGGCTCTGTCGCTGTTGATCCCAAGGCCTCGTTTTTTAAACGGGTGTTGATGTTCGCTGGCCCCGGCCTGTTGATCTCCATCGGCTACATGGACCCCGGCAACTGGGCAACGGCCATTGAAGCCGGTTCACGCTACGGCTACAGCCTGCTGTTTGTGGTGCTGCTGGCCAGCCTGGCGGGGATGGCGGTGCAATGCCTGTGTTCAAGGCTGGGCATCGCCACCGGCAAGGACCTGGCGCAACTGTGCCGTGAGCGCTACAGCCAGCGCTCTGCTCGTACCCAGTGGGTGTTGGCGGAAATCTCCATCATCGCCACAGACCTTGCCGAAGTGCTCGGCTGCGCCCTGGCGTTTCACCTGTTGCTCGGCGTGTCACTGACCACCGGCATTGTCATCACGGCATTCGACACGCTGTTGATCCTGGCCCTGCAAAATCGTGGTTTTCGCCGCCTGGAAGCGATCATGCTGGCGCTGGTCGCCACCATCGGCGTGTGCTTTTTCATCGAACTGGTGCTGATCAAACCCTATTGGCCGGATGTGCTCAGCGGGTTCACCCCGTCACTGTCGGCCATCAGCGATGCGGCGCCGTTGTACCTGGCCATCGGCATCCTCGGCGCGACGGTCATGCCCCATAACCTCTACTTGCACACCTCTATCGTGCAGACCCGCCTGATCGGCAAGGACCTGGCGAGCAAGCAGGACGCGGTCAAGCTGGCGCGTATCGACACCATCGGCTCCCTGGCCTTGGCGCTGTTGGTCAACGCCGCGATCCTGGTGCTGGCGGCTGCGGCCTTCTATAAGACCGGCCATACCGATGTGGTGGAAATCCAGGACGCCTATCACCTGCTCGACCCCCTGGTCGGCGGTGCTTTCGCCAGCATCCTGTTCGGTATCGCCTTGCTGGCTTCGGGCCAGAGTTCGACCTTTACCGGCACCATTGCCGGGCAAGTGATCATGGAGGGTTACCTGAACCTGCGCATACCCTGCTGGCAGCGCCGCCTGATCACCCGTGGGCTGGCGCTGATCCCGGCGTTCCTGGGGGTATGGCTGATGGGCGACGATGCCATCGGCAAGCTGCTGATTCTCAGCCAGGTGGTACTGAGCCTGCAGTTGCCCTTTGCGTTGTACCCGCTGATCCACATGACCGGCGACAAGCAACTGATGGGGCCGTTCGTCAATCGGCTGCCCACGCGGCTGCTGGCGTGGTTTCTGTTCGCGGTGATCAGTGGGGCGAATGCTTGGTTGATTGGGCAGTGGTTGTTTTGACCTGAGGCTTATTGCGAGGCAGTGCCTACACCAAGATGGCTAAGGATGTGTATTGGGCAACTTCTGGGTCAGCAGTCAATAGCTTCATCGGCTCAGTCATGGCTGTTGCAATGATCAGTCGATCGAAGGGATCCTTGTGATGATGTTCAAGATCCCTGACGGCAATGGCATGCTCCAGGTTGATGGGTAATTCGACGAAGCCACTTTCCAGGCAGTATTCGCGAATTTTATCCAGGTCCACAACGAGCTTTCCCAAGCTAACCTTGATTGCCATTTCCCAAAATGTTGCCGCACTGACGTAAATTTCCGCGGCGTTTTCTATCAGCTTGCGGGCTTTACCGGACAGTTTGGAGTCATCGTTGAGTGCCCATAGCAGGATATGGGTATCCAACAGTAGCCTCATGAATGACTGCCCTCAAAGGCATCCAAAAGATCGCTGGGGAGTGGGGCGTCGAAGTCTTCAGGAATGGTCAACTCGCCCTTCATTGCGCCAATTCGCCGGCCCTTGGACTTACCAAGCGGGACGAGCTGCGCCATTGCGCGACCATGTTTGGCGATAGTGATGATTTTGCCAGCGGCGGCTTCATCGACCAGTTTGGACAGGTTGTTTTTTGCCTCACCGAGGGCAACGGTAATCATGAGGTCTTCTCCGTGTTTTGGCCAAATATAGCCAAAACTACGACCGCTATCAAAGATGGCACGACCACTGGCGGCGGCCGCTCGTTCAGCGCGGGATGGTGTGTGGTACGTAGTGACCATGACGTCTCTCCAAATAAACTTGGCTAAAGTCTGCCCCAGCGCACCGTCCCCAGAAATACTGGCCCCCAAAATCAGAACGAGCCTACTTTTCCTACTAGGAATATTCCTTCACTGGCGCCGTTCAGCAGCGCCAACATCCGTCACCGATCCCAATACGGCACCGTCCCAAAACACTCCACGAAATAGTCGATCACCGTGCGCACCTTCAACGACAGCCTCCTGCTGCCCGGCCACAACGCGGCGATCTGTTGGGGCTCCAGGGTTGTCGCGACCTCGTACTCACTCAGCACCGCCTGCAAGGTGCCGGCGCGCAGGCTTTCGCCAATCAGCCAGGACGGGAACACCACCAGGCCCAAGCCTTGTTCGGCGGCGTGGGTGAGGGTGTCGGCGTGGTTGCCGGTGATGGGGCCGCTGACGCTGTAGGCTGTCCAGTCGCCTTGGCCGTGGCGGAAGAACCAGCGCTGCTGGCCGGTGATGCCTTTGTAGGCCAGGCAGTGGTGGTGGGCCAGTTCGTGGGGGTGGCGCGGCGTGCCGTGCTGGGCCAGGTAGGCAGGGCTGGCCGCGATACGAAAGCGTTGCGGCGCGAAGATGCGCGCCTGCATGCCCGAATCATTGAGCACGCCGATACGAAACAGCAGGTCGGTGCCATCTTGCAGCGGGTCGACGAAGGTGTCGGTCTGCTGGATATCCAGCTGCAACTTCGGGTAGCGCCGGCACAACGCTCCCAGCCAGGGTGAAAGGTGGCGCTGGCCGAACACCATGGGCGCGTTGATACGCACCAGGCCGCTGGGTTCGCTGTCTTGCTCTTGCAGGGCCTGGTTCGCCGTCTCCAACTGCTCCAGTAGCACGCGCGCGTGGCGGCCCAGCAGGCGGCCGGCTTCGGTGGGGCTGACGGCGCGCGTATGGCGATAGAGCAATTGCTGGCCGACGGCCTGTTCCATCAGGTGGATCTGCCGCGAAATGGAGGAGGGCGCCAGGCCTTCGCGGCGGGCCACTTCAGAAAAGCTGCTCTGGTCCAGCACGGCCACAAACAGGCGTAGCGCCTTGAAACTCAGTTCATTCAAGCCCTGCATCATCTCTCCAGGCTGTGCGTTTTTCGCAAAGGTGTTGTCCGCATGCTCCCATTTATCGCACAGCACGGCCACCGGATAATGCGCGCCATGTTTTTCTTTCTTGATACACGGGTGATGTATGCAGGCACGTTCTACCGAGGGGCTGGCGCAGGCCAGCCCGAGCAATAACCTTTTACGGCTGCTGCTGTTGCCGTTGGTGATTCTGGCGGGCATGGGCCTGTCGGTGGAGGCCGGCTTGCTTGGGCCATTAGGCGCGCAGGTCGGGCATTTGTGGGCGACGTTGAGCATCTTTGGCGTTGGCACGGCGATTCTGTTCTTACTGCTGCTGTTCAGCGGCCCGCAAAAGGGCCCGGCATTCACGCAATTGCCGCGCTGGCAGTTGATCGGCGGGTTTCTTGGGCCGATGTACGTGGTGGTGCTAACCCTGGCCACACCGCACATCGGCATCGCGATGACCATGATCGCGATCCTCTCGGGCCAGGTGGGCAAGAGTGTGTTGATCGACCACTTCGGCTGGTTCGGCACGGCGCGCAAACGGGTCAATGGTGAGCGCTGGATCGCGTTGGCGTTGATTGTGGCGGCATTGATTCTGATTGCACGAGGTTAAGGCGATGAATCTGTTTATGTTGTTGGTGCTGGTGATTGCAGCGGGTGCGGTGTTGAGTGTGCAGGCCGCTATCAACGGGCGTCTGGGTCAGACTGTGGGGGTATTGCGCAGCAGTTTGTTGACCTTCGCGGTGGGCGCGCTGACCACGGCGCTGTTGATATTTTTCTTCGAGCCTGCCCAGGCCGTCAGCCTGCTGGAGGTGCCCAAGTGGCAATTGACCGGTGCCCTGTTTGGCGTGGTGTACATGATGGTGATGGTCGGCGCGGTACCTGTGGTCGGCACGGCCGTCGCCACGGTGGCGGTGATCGTCGGGCAATTGGGCATGGGCATGTTGATCGACAACTTTGGCTGGCTGGGCAACCCGGCGATCGACCTGTCGGGCAGCCGTATCCTCGCCATGCTGTTGCTCGCCCTGGCGTTGGTGTTCATGTACCGCAGCAATAGCCGACGGGCCGACTGACGGCGCTGAACCATGCTTGCTTGCCCAGGGTCACTGCTTAAGGTGCGGCGCTCGCTGCATCGGACGACCATGAAAAAGGAGTCTGACCATGCCAGATCAAACCTGTGCTTGCCCTCACTGCAAATGTGTATTGGGCGCTGACGCAATCATGAAAGACGGCAAGGGCTATTGCTGCCAGGGCTGTGCCGAGCACCATGCTCACGGTGAACCCTGCGCCGCCGCAACGGGTTGCGAATGTGCCAAGTCGGCCCACGGTTGACAGCATTGACCTGCGGGCCCGGATACCCGGTGCCTGCAGGGTGAGTAAAAACAGTTCGCTTGCCCGCGGTCAGTCTTTACCATGGCGGCCCATCCTTGATTGATGTGTACCCGCCATGGCCCTGGCCGCGCCTCCCGACCTCACTGATCACGCCGTTCCCGTGCAACCGTTGGCGCGTACCTACCCGCGTGGGTTGTACGTAGAGCCGCACAGCCATGATTGGGGCCAGTTGCTTTACGCCATGAGCGGAGTGATGTGGGTCGAGACGCCACGCGAAGCCCTGGTGGTGCCGCCCCAGCGTGCGGTGTGGTTGCCGCCGGGGGTGGAGCACGGGATCCGCGTGGTCTCCGATTTGCAAATGCGCAATATCTACCTGCGCCCGGCATTGGCGGCGACGCTGGACAGCCAGGTGCAGGTCATCGAAGTGGGTCGCTTGTTGCGGGAGTTGATCGTGACCTTGGTGGAGCAGGGCGATCACGGCGATGCGGCCTACTACGAGGCTGTCGTAGGCCTGGCTCTGCTGGAGTTGCAACGCGCACGTCGCTCGTCTATTCGCATTGCCATGCCGGTGGCGGCGGATCGTCGGCTGATCAATGCGTGCCAGGCGGTCATGGCTGCGCCTTCCCTGGACATCCCGTTCGAACAGCACGCCGAGGCAGCGGGCGCCAGCGTGCGCACTTTAGCGCGGCTGTTCCAGCAGCACCTGGGCATGGGGTTTGCCCAGTGGCGCCGTCAGGTGCAGTTGGCCACGGCGGCTGCGGAGTTGATCCAAGGCCAGCCGGTGAGCGGCATAGCGCGCACCCTGGGTTACTCGCCCAGCAGCTTCAGCGACATGTTCCGACGCGAACTGGGCGTGTCGCCGTCCCAGTACCGGAGTTGGCCGAAATCCTGAAGCACTTGGCCGATACCCACGGTAGGCGCGCCCTAGACTGAGCCCATCAATCCACCGGGCGCAGCCTTCATGAGCTATTTGATTTCCTTGGCCATCGGCCTGTTTGTCGGCGTGATCTACGGCGCGCTGGACTTCCGTTCACCGGCACCGCCCGCTATCGCACTGGTCGGCCTGATGGGCATGCTGCTTGGCGAAAAGCTCTGGCCCATGGCGCGACAGTTGGTCAGTGGTTGGTTGTCCTGATCCCTTTTCCCTTCGACGGATGCCCTCGATGAACGCACTGCAATTTACCGCCACCGGCGACCTCGCCCACCTGAGCCTGGTGGAGGTGCCCGTGCCGGTGCCGTCTGCAGGCGAAGTGCTGGTCAAGGTCAACGCGGCAGGCCTGAACCCCAGCGACGTCAAAAACGTGCTTGGCCGTTTCCCCTACACCACGCTGCCACGCATCCCTGGGCGTGACTTCGCAGGAGTGGTGGTGGAAGGCCCGCAGGCGTTGCTCGGCCAGGAGGTTTGGGGCACCGGTCGTGACCTGGGTTTTTTCGCTGACGGTTCCCATGCCCAATACCTGCGCGTGTCAGCCAAGGGCGTGGCGTACAAACCTACGCACTTGAGCTTTGCCCAGGCGGCCAGCCTCGGTGTGCCCTATACCACCGCCTGGGATGCCCTGGAGCGCAGCGGCGTTGGCAAGGGCACGCGCTTGCTGGTGATCGGCGCCAACGGCGCGGTCGGCAGTGCGGCGCTGGCGCTGGCGAAGATACGCGGCGCGCAGGTGCTGGCGGCCGTGCGCAAGGTCGATCAGCTCGAGTTATTACAGGCCCAAGGGTTGGACGCGATTGCCTTGGGCAAGCCAGAGGCGTTGGGCGCGCAAGTGCAGGCCGTGTTCAAGGGCGGCGCCGACGTGATCTTTGACACCACCGGTTTCTGGCTGTCTGCCGCGGTGGCGGGGCTGGCACCGTTCGGCCGCATTGCGATCATCGCCGCCCCGGTTGACGGGCACGTGCAGTTACCGGCCCTGGCGCTGTACCGCAAGGGTGGTTCGGTGGTGGGGGTTAACTCGTTGCTCTATAGCTGCGAACAATGCGCGGTGATGCTGGAGGCGTTTGGGCGCTTCTTTGATGAAGGCCTGTTGCCGCTGCCTACGGGGTTGCGTGAAATGGCGTTGGTGGACGGTGTTCAGTGCTATGCAGAAGTGAACAATGGCAGCCCAGACAAAATCATCTTCCTGCCTTGATGGGATCAAAATGTGGCAGCGGGCTTGCTCGCGAATGCGGTGTATCAGTCACCTATATATCGACTGACACTCTGCATTCGCGAGCAAGCCCGCTCCCTCATTTTTTTGATCTTTATTCGGTTTCGGGAACGCCTTTTTCCCACGCCGACCAGTTCTGCACAATCGCCTGGACCAACGGATTACCCGTGCGGTACAGGTTTTCCAGCGCCGGTACAAACCCACCCTGGTCCGCATACTTGAGCAGGTTGTCTACCTCGCTGTAGCCCGGATAAGGCCGGTCAAAGTCGGAGCCGGCGCGCACCACGGCCAGGCGCTGGATATCCACCAAACCTTCGCGGCTGGCGCGCAGCAGTGCTTCGTAGGTGGAGTTGTCCTCTTGCTGGGTGGTGCAGTATTCGCCTTTGTTGTCGGTGAGCAACTGGGTCCAGACCTCGGCACGTTCGCTCAACCGCGTGCCGGAAAACCAGGTGTTGCCCGCCAGGGTATCGCAGCGGGTGACTTGTGGCGGTTGGTTGGCCGGGGCGGCGGGGTAGTGTTTGCGCCAAGCGGCGGACTCTGTGCTTTCTGTCAGCTCCACCTTGTGCGACAAGGCAAACGCCTTGGCTTGCAGCTTGGGGTTGAGCTCAAACACTTCGGTCTTGTAGTCCAACGGGGGTTTTTCGTTGGGGCCCTTGGTGTTGATCCCGATATAGCCCGTCGGCCAGTCCTTGGGGGCATCCCGTGAATCCAGCTCCCACTGCGTGCCGAACTCCACCAGGTAATGAGCCCAGGCAGCGGTGCCGATGGTGCCGTGCTTGGGGTTGATGCCGGCGATCCCGGCGACCAGGAAGTAACTCTGGCGCAGGTCGAACTTGGGCGACAAGGCTAGGGCCAGGGTAGACACGGCCGCGTTGGTCTGGCCCATGCCGGTCACCAGCAGGCACACGTCCTGGGCGTTGCAGCGAATTACCGGGTATTCGGCGGACAAGCCCGGTACGCGCACTTCTTGTTTGAGGGCCAGACGGTCGATCCAGGTTTGCGCCTCGGGGGCGAACATGGTGATCAGCATCACCTTGGGTTTGATCGGCGCCGGGTTATCCGCCAGAACCACGTGGGGCAATAGGGCCAGGCCTGCGGCCAGCGAGATACGGGTCAATGCGTTCATCTACAGCTCCTTGATCAGAATTGGTAGCCCACGCCGGCGTAGTAACCCCAGCCGTCGGAGCGTGCGCGGAAGTTGCCTTCGCCGAAATTCAACTCGCTGCCGTCCTCCCAGTTGCCGCCGTTGTGAAAGTAACGGCCGACCAGGGTAAAGCGCAGGTGGGTAAACGAGTACAGCAACACGTTGGTGGCCACCAGGGAATTGGCGGTGCGCGCCGGGTTGTCCTTGTGCAGGTCCGAGCCGAAATCGTAGTTGGTAAAACCGATGTAGGTCAGCGAGGCGCCGTTGTCGAACTTGCCGATGGGCACGATGTACTTCATCTGCGCCCGGTAGCCGTCCCAGGAATACTCATTGCTGGCGCCATAGTTTTCCCACTGGTAGCGCCCGTAGAAGTTGGCCGACAGGTTGACCCGCGAGTGGGTGTCGATATCGGTGCCCAGGCCGCTGTACAGGGTGTTGGCGCGGTTTTCCTTGCGGCTGCCGTGGTCGTAGATCCAGTCGAAGGCCACATACCATTCCTTGAACGGGCCGATCGCCAGGCTGCGTCCTGCGAGGTAGTCGATG
This sequence comes from Pseudomonas sp. AP42, assembly GCF_001728935.1. NCBI lineage: Bacteria > Pseudomonadati > Pseudomonadota > Gammaproteobacteria > Pseudomonadales > Pseudomonadaceae > Pseudomonas > Pseudomonas sp. AP42. Next base: position 3,444 of record NZ_LYSO01000130.1, on the reverse strand, counting down.
GAGATCCGCGGTTCGTGCTCCATGAACACCGGCGAGCCATGGTCCCACACGCCTTTGTCATTGCTGTTACCGATGGTGAGGATCTTCGGCACATCGATATAGCCGTACAACTCAAAGGGACCCTTGCGCCCGAAGTACTCGTATTCCAAGTAGATGTCATCTTGAGGCTTGGGGCCGAAACTGATGTCTTTGCTGCCGATCAGCGTGAGGTCCTGGTTGAACCACTCGGACAAATAGACGCCTTTTTTCGTCGGCGGGTTGGCTTCAGGGCTGAGGGTTTCGCCCTGTGCTGAGTCATCCACGGGCTTTTCCTGCGCCAAAATGGGTGCACTGAGTACTCCCGTAACGGCGGCCAGTAGCAAAGAAGCGCCAAGACAAGCGCGAGGCTTTGAGGTGGGGTGCATTGAAAGTCCTTATTCTTACGCGGTTTAAGCCCGATCAGACGGGTAGGAGTGAACTTGGCGGTCAAGTACGTTCCGCAAACGTTTGCACAGGCTGTACCAACTTGGGTCAATGGCTTGAACTGTTTAGAAAAAAGACGAATTTGCCGACGCTTTGGTCAGGAAAACAGTGGGTTTTCTGTCATCCTGACGCGCTAACCCTGTGGAGGAACCCGATGTTCGAACACTACCTGCGTGCCTGGCACCTGAGTGCCGATGGAGAGCCTATCGTCACACCGGGCAGCCACCTCTTGCCGGTGCGCTGGCAAGGCGTGCCGGCGATGCTGAAAATTGCCCATACCCCTGAAGAAAAACTCGGCGGCCGCCTGTTGAGCTGGTGGGCAGGTGACGGCGCGGCACGCGTATTCGCCCATGACCACACCGCCGTGTTGATGGAGCGCGCCACGGGGCCAGGTTCCTTGATGCGCATGGCCCTCAATGGCCAGGACGATGAAGCCAGCCAGATAGCCTGCGCCACCCTGGCCCGGCTGCATGCGCCTCGTGCGTCGCCGCCTGAAGGGTTGGTTGGGCTGGATGAGTGGTTCAGCTCCTTGTGGCACGCCGCCGACCAGGAGGGCGGCGCCTTACGCGACTGCGCGACGATGGCCCGCACATTGCTGGCTGCGCAACAGGAGGTGGTGGTACTGCACGGTGATTGCCATCACGACAATATCCTCGATTTTGGCCCGCGGGGCTGGCTGGCGATTGATCCCAAGCGGGTGATGGGCGAGCGCGGTTACGATTACGCTAATTTGATCTGCAACCCGGATTTGCCGACCAGTAGCGACCCGCTGCGTTTCAGCCGCCAGGTTGGGGTTATCGCCCAGGCGGCCAGCCTCTCGCGTCCGCGATTGTTGCAATGGGTAGTGGCTCATGCCGGGTTGTCCGCCGCCTGGTTTCTGGAAGACCAGGAGCGCGAGCGTGCCATGAATGAGTTGCAGGTTGCTCGCCTGGCACAACGGGCACTGGCTCAGTTGAATACTTGAAGTGCGGCCTGCCGCCGGTACTCACTCGGCGTCTGGTGCATTTCGATACGAAAGTGGCGGTTGAAATTCGACAGGTTGGCGTAGCCCACCTCAAAGCAGATGTCCGCCACTGACATCTGGCTGTGCAACAGCAAGCGGCAGGCACGCTGCACGCGGAACTTGCGCATCAGGTCGATAAAACCGTGACCGGTGTTGCGTTTGAAAAACCGCGAAAAGCCCGGTTCGCTCATGTCCAGTTGCCGGGCGATGTCCGACAGGCGTACATCGCCGGTCAGCTCCCGCATCAGGTAGTCAAACGCTTTGTTGATGCGCTGGGCACTGCGCGCGTCCAAAGTGGGTGCGTAGCAAGGGCTGGCCAGGGACTTGGCCTGTGAAGGCGGGGCATTCTTCAGGGTGTCGAGCAGTTGCAGGAACAGGGTCAGGCGTTGCAAGCCCTGGGCGCTGCCGATGGCCTCCATCAGCCGTGCCGCGCCCGTTGCGGTCTCGCCGGTGAATTCGATGCCCCGGCGCGCCCGTTCAAACAGTGGCTGTAAATCACCGAGCTCAGGCAGGGTGGTGCGCAGGGCGAGGAGGGTGGCGCCGTCGAATTGCAGCACCACATCGCGCCCGTGCAGGTGTTCGCCGGGGGCCAGGTCGCCGATCCAGTCGTGGGGCAGGTCAGGGCCGATCAGTGCCACATGCCCGGCGCCGAACGCACCGATATAGTCGCCCGCCACCAGCTTGCCGCTGCCTTGGCGGATCAGGTGGATTTCGAATTCAGGATGATGGTTCCAGCGCGCCAATTCATAGGGATAGTCATGTTCGAACCAGCGAAAGCCATGTTCTGGTTCGGGCAGGATCACCTCAAGTTCCGCAGGGCGGTGCTCGAACAGGGTGGCGGGGCTGATGGGCATGGTGCTGCCTCTTGTGAGGGTGCAATCGCCCCAAAATACCCGCACTGGCAATCGGTGCGCTAGCCCCGGTTTCGCCTGCGACTGATACTTTTTTGATCCTGGCTCACAGGTTAAAAAAGTATCAGCCGAGCCTTCGCCAGTCGTTTGTGAGACGGCAGGCCAAGCTGCTGTAATCGAGGCTCAACAACAAAGGTCGGCAAGCTGTTCTGGGCGGCGCTCACCGGCTACCGGCAATAACCTTTACAGGACCCTCCCATGAAACGACTCGAAGGCAAAAGCGCGCTGATCACCGGATCGGCGCGGGGCATTGGCCGTGCGTTCGCCCAGGCTTACATCGCAGAAGGCGCCACCGTGGCCATCGCCGACATCAACCTGCAAAGGGCCCAGGCCACCGCCGCCGAGCTGGGCCCCCAGGCTTACGCCGTGGCGATGGACGTCACTGACCAAGCCTCCATCGACGCAGCCATCGCCACCGTGGTGAGCCACGCCGGCAAGCTCGATATCCTGATCAACAACGCCGCCTTGTTCGACCTGGCCCCCATCGTCGACATCACCCGCGACAGCTTTGAACGGCTGTTCTCGATCAACGTCGCCGGCACCCTGTTCACCCTGCAGGCTGCAGCTCGACAGATGATCAGCCAGGGGCATGGCGGCAAGATCATCAACATGGCCAGCCAGGCCGGGCGGCGGGGCGAACCCTTGGTGGCGGTTTATTGTGCGACCAAGGCGGCGGTGATCAGCCTGACCCAATCGGCGGGGTTGAACCTGATCAAGCAGGGTATCAACGTCAACGCTATCGCTCCTGGTGTGGTGGATGGCGAGCATTGGGATGGGGTGGATGCGTTGTTCGCCAGGCATGAAGGGCTGGCGCCTGGCGAGAAGAAAAAGCGTGTAGGCGATGAGGTGCCGTTTGGGCGGATGGGCACGGCGCAAGACCTGACCGGCATGGCGATCTTCCTGGCGTCGAAGGACGCCGACTATGTGGTGGCCCAGACCTATAACGTCGATGGCGGCAATTGGATGAACTAGTGTTTGACGCTGACCCAACTGTGGGAGCTTGCTTGCCTGCGATAGCGGCCTGAGAGCCGCCACCTATCTACCTGGCACCCCACGATCAACCTGTGT
>NZ_LYSO01000129.1:0-16244 GCF_001728935.1 Pseudomonas sp. AP42 | reverse complement strand
TCTTTTCCAAAGTGACCCGCTGTCAGAGCGGAACCCTAAGTAGCCGTTACCGCAGCAATGGATATGTACACAATCCAACTGTGTTGACTGCCAAGCCGCCTTCGCGAGCAAGCCCGCTCCCACATTGAGATCGTGGGGTGCCAGGTAGATTGCCGTCGGCTGGCAGGGCTTCATCGCAGGCAAGCCAGCTCCCACATTTGGATCGAGGTGCGTCAGTGAGATCAGCGTCGGCTATCAGGCCGTCACGGGAGCAAGCTCCCACAGTTTGGATCTCTGTCGGGTGGTGAGATCTAGGTGGGTTTGATGCGCTCAGAGGGACGGCGCACTCCCGCCACAATCTTGTCCACAGCCTTGGTCGCCGCCACCATGCCGAACGTGGCCGTGACCATCATCACCGCGCCAAACCCTCCCGCGCAGTCCAGCTTCACACCATCGCCGACAAAGCTCTTCTGCAAACAGATGCTGCCATCAGGCTTGGGATAGCGCAGCTGCTCGGTGGAAAACACGCACGGCACGCTGTAATGACGGGTCACAGTACGCGAGAAGCCATAATCGCGGCGCAAGGTAGAGCGCACTTTCGAGGCCAGCGGGTCATTGAAGGTGCGGTTCAGGTCGCACACCTGGATCAGCGTGGGATCAATCTGCCCGCCGGCGCCGCCGGTGGTGATGATTTGGATCTTGCGGCGCTTGCACCAGGCAATCAGCGCCGCCTTGGCGTTGACCGCGTCGATGCAGTCGATCACGCAGTCGATAGTTGGGGTGATGTACTCGGACATGGTGTCGCGGGTGACGAAGTCTGCCACCGCATGCACGGTGCACTCAGGGTTGATACCGCGCAGGCGCTCGGCCATCACTTCGACCTTGGGCTTGCCCACGGTGCTGTCCAGGGCATGCAACTGGCGGTTGCTGTTGCTGACGCAGACATCGTCCAAGTCAAACAGCGAAATCTCGCCCACCCCACAACGGGCAATCGCTTCCGCCGCCCAGGAACCTACGCCGCCGACGCCGACAATCGCCACATGGGCCGCTTTCAAGCGCTCCAGCCCCTCAAGGCCGTACAAGCGGGCGACGCCTGCAAACCGCGGATCTTCTGTACTCATCATCATTACCCCAAAAACCGGCGCGCATTATAGGGCTACGCCGCGACAAGTTCGACGCTTGCAGCTACAAGTAAAGAACTTAAGCGGACTTTCGCAGACTAACGTCCGGCTTTTCTCTGTCTGCTGTACGCTCAGGGAAGGGCCGGTGTAGGATGCGCGCCGTTCGGCGTAGGCCGACACCTCTTTCGTTCCGCACCCTTTGGAACCCGACATAACCATGGCATCGCGTAAATTTGGACTCAACCTGGTGGTGGTGCTGGCAATTGCCGCGCTGTTCACCGGTTTCTGGGCGCTGATCAACCGCCCGGTCACCGCTCCCAACTGGCCCGATCAGATCTCCGGTTTTTCCTACTCGCCGTTCCAGCAGGGCCAGTATCCGCAGAAAGACCAGTACCCTACCGACGAACAGATGCGTCAGGACCTTGCGATCATGAGCAAGCTGACGGACAACATCCGTACCTACTCGGTGGACGGCCCCCTGGGGGATATTCCCAAGCTGGCCGAAGAGTTCGGCCTGCGCGTGACCCTGGGGATCTGGATCAGCCCGGACCAGGAACGTAACGAGCGGGAGATCCAGCGCGCTATCGAGATCGCCAACACCTCGCGCAGTGTCGTACGCGTAGTGGTGGGTAACGAAGCGTTGTTTCGGGAAGAAATCACCCCTGAAGCCCTGATCGTGCTGCTCGACCGTGTGCGCGCCGCCGTGAAAGTGCCGGTGACGACCTCCGAGCAATGGCACATCTGGGAAAAGAACCCGCAGTTGGCCAAGCACGTCGACCTGATCGCCGCGCACATCCTGCCGTTCTGGGAATACATCCCGATGGACAAGGCCGGCCAGTACGTCCTCGACCGCGCCAAGGATTTGAAGAAAGCCTTCCCGAAAAAGCCCCTGCTGCTGTCGGAAGTGGGCTGGCCGAGCAACGGCCGTATGCGCGGTGGCAATGAATCGTCGCCGGCAGACCAGGCCATTTACCTGCGTACGCTGGTGAACAAGCTCAACCGCCAGGGTTACAACTACTTTGTGATCGAGGCGTTTGACCAGCCGTGGAAGGTCAGCGACGAAGGGTCGGCAGGTGCGTATTGGGGCGTGTTCAACGCCGCGCGCCAGCAGAAATTCAACTTTGACGGCCCAGTGGTGGCGATTCCGCAATGGCGGGTACTGGCCATCGGTTCGGTGGTGCTTGCACTGCTATCGCTGACCCTGTTGATGATCGATGGCTCGGCCCTGCGCCAGCGCGGCCGCACCTTCCTGACCTTTATTGCGTTCCTGTGCGGGTCGGTGCTGGTGTGGATCGGCTATGACTACAGCCAGCAATACAGCACCTGGTTCAGCGTGACCGTTGGCGTGTTGCTCGCGCTCGGCGCCCTGGGTGTGTTTATCGTGTTGCTGACCGAAGCCCACGAACTGGCAGAAGCGGTGTGGACCCACAAGCGCCGACGTGAATTCCTGCCCGTGGAAGGCGACTCGGACTACCGTCCAAAAGTGTCGATCCATGTGCCGTGCTACAACGAGCCACCGGAAATGGTCAAACAGACCCTCGACGCCCTGGCCGCCCTCGATTATCCGGACTACGAAGTCCTGATCATCGACAACAACACCAAGGACCCGGCGGTGTGGGAGCCTGTGCGCGACTACTGCGAAACCCTCGGCCCGCGCTTCAAGTTCTTCCACGTCGCGCCCCTGGCCGGTTTCAAGGGCGGTGCGCTGAACTACTTGATCCCGCACACCGCCAAAGATGCCGAAGTGATCGCGGTGATCGACTCGGACTACTGCGTGTCGCCCAACTGGCTCAAGCACATGGTGCCGCACTTCGCCGACCCGAAAATCGCCGTGGTGCAGTCGCCCCAGGATTACCGCGACCAGAACGAAAGCACCTTCAAGAAGCTCTGCTACGCCGAATACAAAGGCTTCTTCCATATCGGCATGGTCACCCGTAACGACCGCGACGCGATCATCCAGCACGGCACCATGACCATGACCCGCCGCTCGGTGCTTGAAGAGCTGGGCTGGGCCGACTGGTGCATCTGTGAAGACGCCGAGCTGGGCCTGCGCGTGTTCGAAAAAGGCTTGTCGGCGGCGTACTACCACGACAGCTACGGCAAAGGTTTGATGCCGGATACCTTTATCGACTTCAAGAAACAGCGTTTCCGTTGGGCCTATGGCGCGATCCAGATCATCAAGCGCCACACCGCCAGCCTGATACGTGGCAAAGACACCGAGTTGACCCGTGGCCAGCGCTACCACTTCCTCGCCGGCTGGTTGCCGTGGGTGGCCGATGGCATGAACATCTTCTTTACCGTCGGCGCCCTGTTGTGGTCCGCAGCGATGATTATCGTGCCGACCCGAGTCGACCCACCGTTGCTGATTTTCGCGATCCCGCCGTTGGCGTTGTTTGTGTTCAAAGTCGGCAAAATCATCTTCCTCTACCGTCGTGCGGTAGGCGTGAACTTGAAAGATGCGTTCTGCGCGGCGCTGGCCGGGTTGGCGTTGTCCCACACTATCGCCAAGGCGGTGTTGTACGGCTTCTTCACCAGCAGTATTCCGTTCTTTCGTACACCGAAAAACGCGGATAACCACGGCTTCTGGGTGGCGATTTCCGAAGCCCGCGAAGAGATGTTCATCATGCTGCTGCTGTGGGGCGCGGCGCTGGGGATTTACCTGGTGCAAGGCCTGCCGAGCAATGACATTCGCTTCTGGGTGGTGATGTTGCTGGTGCAGTCGCTGCCGTATGTGGCGGCGCTGATCATGGCGTTCTTGTCGTCGCTGCCCAAACCTTCGGCGGCGCCCGAGGCCGCACCGGCGGCGTAAAAAGTCACGCAATGCACTAAACGGCGGCCCTTGGCCGCCGTTTTGCTATAAGATAACGGCCGTTTGTGAGATCCAGGCAGGCACTGATTACCCCTTGTGGGAGCGGGCTTGCTCGCGAATGCGGTGGGCCAGTCAAAGGTACTGTGACTGGCCCACCGCATTCGCGAGCAAGCCCGCTCCCACATTGGATCTGTGACGTTTCAAGTTCTGTGTTCAACATTCGCCCTGCGCCCACCACACGCTTTCCGGAGTTCCCCCATGACGGCCCATGCCGACCTTTCGCCGACCCTTCAACTGGCCATCGACCTGATCCGTCGCCCGTCGGTCACGCCGATCGATGCCGATTGCCAGAAGCTGATGATGCAGCGCCTGGGCGATGCCGGTTTTGCGCTTGAACCGATGCGCATTGAAGACGTGGATAACTTCTGGGCCACCCACGGCAAGCACGAAGGCCCGGTGCTGTGCTTTGCCGGTCATACCGACGTGGTGCCGACCGGTCCGGTACAGGCCTGGCAGAACGACCCGTTCGACGCGTTGATCGATGACAACGGCATGCTCTGTGGCCGTGGCGCGGCGGACATGAAAGGCAGCCTGGCGGCGATGCTGGTGGCGGCGGAACGTTTCGTCAGCGACTACCCGGACCACAAGGGTTCGGTCGCCTTCCTGATCACCAGCGACGAAGAAGGCCCGGCGCACCATGGCACCAAGGCCGTGATCGAACGCCTGGCCGCACGCAAGGAGCGCCTGGACTGGTGCATCGTCGGCGAACCGTCGAGCACCAGCCTGGTGGGCGACGTGGTCAAGAACGGCCGCCGTGGCTCCCTCGGCGCCACCTTGACCGTGCGCGGTGTACAGGGCCACGTGGCTTACCCGCACCTGGCGAAGAACCCGATCCACCTGGCCGCACCGGCCCTGGCCGAACTTGCCGCCGAACATTGGGATGACGGCAACACCTTCTTCCCGCCGACCAGCTTTCAGATTTCCAACCTCAACTCCGGTACCGGCGCCACCAACGTGATCCCCGGCGACCTGACGGCGGTGTTCAACTTCCGTTTTTCCACCGAGTCCACCGTCGAGGGCCTGCAACAACGGGTCGCGGCCATTCTCGACAAGCATGGCCTGGACTGGCATGTGGAATGGGCGCTGTCGGGCCTGCCGTTCCTCACCGAGCCAGGCGCTCTGCTGGATGCGGTGTCGGCCAGCATTCTGGCGATCACCGGGCGCGAGACCAAGGCATCCACCAGCGGCGGCACCTCCGATGGCCGCTTCATTGCGACGCTGGGCACCCAGGTGGTCGAACTGGGGCCGGTCAACGCGACGATCCACCAGGTCAACGAACGCATCCTGGCCAGCGACCTCGATGTGCTGACCGAAATCTACTACCAGACCCTGATCAAGTTGCTCGCCTGATGCTTGCCTGCCCCATTTGCAGCGCGCCGCTCAATACCGTGGACAATGGCGTGGCGTGCCCGACCGGGCACCGCTTCGACCGCGCACGCCAGGGTTACCTGAACCTGTTGCCGGTGCAGCACAAGAACAGCCGCGACCCGGGCGACAACTTGGCTATGGTCGAGGCGCGTCGCGACTTCCTCAACGCCGGGCACTATGCGCCAGTGGCCAAGCGCCTGGCCGAACTGGCCGCCGAGCGCGCACCACAGCGCTGGGTGGACATTGGCTGTGGCGAGGGTTACTACACCGCGCAAATCGCCCAGGCCCTGCCAGATGCCGATGGCTATGCGCTGGATATCTCCAAGGAAGCGGTCAAGCGCGCATGCAAACGCAACCCGGCGCTGACCTGGTTGATCGCCAGCATGGCCCGCGTGCCATTGGCCGACGCCAGCTGCCAGTTCCTCGCCAGTGTGTTCAGCCCGCTGGACTGGCAGGAAGCCAAGCGCCTGCTCAGCCCCGGCGGCGGCTTGATGAAAGTCGGCCCCACCAGCGGCCACTTGATGGAACTGCGCGAGCGCCTGTACGACGAAGTGCGCGAGTACACCGACGACAAACACCTGGCCCTGGTGCCGGATGGCATGAGCCTGGCGCACACTGAGACCCTGGCATTCACCCTGAGCCTGGCCGAGCCCAAGGATCGCGCCAACCTGCTGGCGATGACGCCCCACGGCTGGCGGGCCAGTGCCGAGCGCCGCCACGAGGTGATTGAGGCGGCTGAGCCGCTGCAGGTCACGGTGTCGATGCGCTACGATTATTTCGTGCTTCAATGACCGACTTTCACCCATCCGCGAATGGATTTTCGAATCCCGCAACGAGGAACATCCATGCGCCAACCTGATATTGAAATTTACCTGAAGGACGCCGACGTCGATCACAAGGCCATCGCCGCCTGGCTGGGCGCCGCCCTGGGCCCGTGCACCGACTGGGTCCAGAAAGGCCAAACCTACAAGTGCAAGGCTGGCAACGTGCCGGTTACCTGGCTGCCCAAGGCTGTGGGTAAATGGAACAGTCTTTACCTGGAAAGCGACCAGACCCCGTGGGACGACGACATCGCCTGCGCCCGCGCCGCGTTTGCCGCGCTGAATGTCGAAGTGCGCTGCGCACCGGGCACCTGGGTTGAGGAAGAGGGTGAAGAAAGCGCTGATCGCTGGATCCGCATCAGCGCAGATGGTGAAGAAGAGATCACTTGGAAAACTGCATAACCTCCAAAGTGTGAACACAATCAAAATGTGGGAGCGGGCTTGCTCGCGAAAGCGGTGGATCAGTCGACATCTCTAGTGACTGACAAAGCGCTTTCGCGAGCAAGCCCGCTCCCACATGGGTTCAGCGTCGTTGCTTAGGGCTGGCTCAAAGGCCCACCACATCCTCCGCCTGCAAGCCCTTCTCGCCGGTCACCACGGCGTATTCCACCTGCTGGCCTTCGGCCAACGAGCGGTGGCCTTCCCCGCGAATGGCGCGGTAGTGCACAAACACATCCTTGCCATCTTCACGCTGGATAAAGCCGTAGCCCTTTGCATCGTTGAACCATTTCACATTGCCGGTTTCACGCGTTGTCATCTGTTCACTCCCACTGGTTTTTTTATTGTTGAGTCGCTCGCATTGAACTGCCGAGTATAAGACAGGCTCAAAAACCATCAACTCAACTTTACATCGCTGCTTTTTTGCCGATTTTCGGCGAATACGGCACACTACCCGCCCGAGCGCCTGCTCGGTTTTTTCCACTTGAAGCAGTTCGCCTATGACCCGCTCCCCGTTCCGCCGTCTGGTGTTTGGCACCTTGCGCCGACTGTTGTACCTCTGGGTTCGCTCGGAGACGATCAACCAGTCGTCCCTCACCCTTAACCTGGACCGCAGCCGGCCGGTTTTCTACGTCCTGCAATCACCTTCCCTCACCGAGTTGGCGGTGGTCGATGCCGAGTGCACCAAGGCCGGCCTGCCGCGCCCGGTGCTGCCGGTGTCGGTAGGGCCGTTGATGGAGCCTGCGGCGTTCTTCTATCTCACGCCGGATCCGGATTGGCTCGGGCGCCAAGACAAGCGTGGCGCGCCGCCCACCTTGACGCGCCTGGTCAATACCCTCACCGAACACGCCGAAGAGAATGCACAAATCATTCCGGTCAGCGTGTTCTGGGGCCAATCCCCCGAAAGCGAGTCCAGCCCGTGGAAGCTGTTATTCGCCGACAGTTGGGCAGTCACCGGGCGCCTACGCCGGTTGTTGAGCATCCTGATCCTGGGGCGCAAGACCCGCGTGCAATTCTCCGCGCCTATCAACCTGCGTGAATTGATCGAGCACAATAAAGGCCACGAACGCACCGTACGCATGGCCCAGCGCATCCTGCGTGTGCACTTTCGTAACCTGAAGACGGCGGTGATCGGCCCCGACCTGTCCCACCGGCGTAATCTAGTCAAAGGCCTGGTGAATATGCCGCTGGTGCGCCAAGCCATTGCGGATGAAGCCGAACGCGAAAAGATCGCCCCGGAAAAAGCCAAGGCCCTGGCCCTGCGCTATGGCAACGAGATTGCCTCGGACTACACCTACACCGCGATCCGCTTCCTGGAAGTGGTATTGAGCTGGTTCTGGAACAAGATCTACGACGGCATCAAGGTCAATAACATCGAAGGCGTGCAAAAGGTGGCCCAGGGCTACGAGGTGATCTACGTGCCTTGCCACCGCAGCCATATCGACTACCTGCTGTTGTCCTACCTGCTGTTCAAGAACGGCCTGACCCCGCCGCACATCGCCGCCGGCATCAACCTCAACATGCCTGTGATCGGCAGCCTGCTGCGCCGTGGTGGTGCGTTTTTCATGCGCCGTACCTTCAAGGGCAACCCGTTGTACACCTCGGTGTTCAACGAATACCTGCATACCCTGTTTACCAAGGGTTTCCCGGTGGAGTACTTCGTCGAAGGCGGCCGCTCGCGCACCGGGCGCATGCTGCAACCGAAAACCGGCATGCTGGCGATCACCTTGCGCAGCTTCCTGCGTTCCTCGCGCATGCCCATCGTGTTCGTGCCGGTGTATATCGGCTATGAGCGCGTGCTCGAAGGCCGCACTTACCTGGGCGAACTGCGTGGCGCGAGCAAGAAGAAAGAGTCGATCTTCGATATTTTCAAAGTGGTCGGCGCGCTCAAGCAGCGCTTCGGCCAAGTGGCAGTCAACTTCGGCGAGCCGATCAAGCTGGCAGAATTCCTCGACGCCGAACAACCGGACTGGCGCGCCCAGGAACTGGGGCCGAACTACAAACCGGCTTGGCTCAACGAAACCACCAATCGCCTCGGCGAACAGGTGGCGCGTCATTTGAACGAAGCCGCTGCGGTGAACCCGGTGAACCTGGTGGCGCTGGCCCTGCTGTCCACCACCCGCCTGGCCCTGGATGAACAGGCCATGGCCCGCCAGCTGGACCTGTACCTGGCGCTGTTGCGTCGTGTGCCCTACTCGCCCCATACCACTTTGCCGGAGGGCGATGGCCTGGCGCTGATCAAGCACGTCAAGGACATGAACCTGTTGTCGGAGCAGAGCGACGCCCTGGGAAAAATCGTTTATCTGGATGAGCAGAATGCCGTCCTGATGACCTACTACCGCAACAATGTGCTGCACATCTTCGCCCTGCCGGCCTTGCTGGCGAGCTTCTTCCAGAGCAGTTCGCGCATGACCCGCGAACAGATCCTGCGCTACACCCACGCGCTCTACCCATACCTGCAATCGGAGCTGTTTATCCGTTGGTCGCTGGAAGACCTGGACAGCGTGGTCGACCAGTGGCTGGACGCCTTCGTCGAACAAGGCCTGCTGCGCTTCGAAAACGCCGTGTACCTGCGCCCGGCGCCGAGTTCGCGGCACTTTGTGCTGCTGACGTTGCTGTCCAAGAGCATCGCCCAGACCCTGCAACGCTTCTACATGGCGATCTCGTTGCTGCTCAACAGCGGCCAGAACAGCATCAGCGCCGAGGAGCTGGAAGACCTGTGCACGATCATGGCCCAGCGCCTGTCGATCCTGCACGGCCTCAACGCTCCGGAGTTCTTCGACAAGAGTCTTTTCCGACATTTTATTCAGACGTTGCTGGAGCAAGATGTGCTGCGCCGCGATGAAGCCGGCAAGCTGGGTTATCACGACCTGCTCGGCGAACTGGCCGAAGGCGCGGCCAAACGTGTGCTGCCGGCGGATATTCGCCTGTCGATCCGCCAGGTCGCCTTGCACCGTGTGGACGGTGCGGCCGAGGCCGTCGCCGAACCGGTTGCCGTGACCCCTGAAGAAAACCGCTAGATTGAATGAGGCGCCGGGCGGATTCCGGCGCCGTTGAAAAGGAGTTGCACCGTGAAAAAACTCATCCTCCTGGGCCTGACCGCCCTGCTCGGAGCCTGCCACTCGATGGCTCCAACCCCGAAGGCTAGCCTGGACGGCGAAGTGTTCTACCTGCAACGCATCGCCCTGCCGCCAGCCGCCACCTTGAGTGTCAGCCTGCAGGACGTGTCCCTGATGGACGCACCGGCCGTGACCCTCGCCGAGCAGAAAGGCCCGGTCAAAGGCCAGGTGCCGCTGCCGTTTCACCTGAGCTATGACCCGGCCCAGGTCAAACCGGGCCACACCTATTCGGTCAGCGCTCGCATCGAGCTGGACGGCAAGCTACTGTTTATCACCACCGAGCGGCACACCGTGCAGCTCAATGGCCAGGACCCACAACCGCTGCGCCTGCGCGTAGATGCGGCGGCACACTGATCATTCCCACTTCATAAGGAAGCGCCCATGCTCCGCAAATCTCTTCGCCTCACCGCCCTGTGTGCTGGCTTGCTGTTCGGCGCCAATGCCATGGCCCTGGACCTTGGCAGCCTGTCCCAGGGCGACGCCAGCGGCGGCCTCAAGGATGCCTTGACCCAAGGTGCACAGATTGCTGTGAAACAACTCGGAACGCCCGGTGGTTTCAGCAATAACCCGGACGTGAAGATCGGCCTGCCAGGCAAGCTCGGTAAGGTCGCCGACAAGCTGAAAATGTTCGGCATGGGTGACCAGGTCACGCAGCTGGAAACCAGCATGAACAAGGCGGCAGAAACCGCCGTGACCCAGGCCCAGCCGATTCTGGTCAACGCCGTGAAGAACATGAGCGTGACCGATGCCAAGGGCATTCTCAGCGGTGGCCAGGACTTCGCCACCCAGTACCTGAACAAAAGCAGCCGTGAAGAAATTCGCGCCAAGTTCCTGCCTATCGTCAAGGCTGCCACCGACAAAGTCGGCGTGGCCCAGCAGTACAATGCCCTGGCCGGCAAGGCCGCGGCCTTTGGCGCTGTGGATGCCAAGAGCGCCAACGTCGAGAACTACGTGACCGAGCAAGCGCTGGATGGCTTGTTCAAGATGATCGCGCAGCAGGAAGAAACCATCCGCAAGAACCCGGCGGCAGCTGCCACCAGCTTGGCCAAGAAGGTGTTTGGGGCGCTGTAAGCCCACGCCAGCAACTGAACCTGACGCGGCAAACACTCTGCGGATACAGAGTGTTTGCAATGGCTCAAAAGCGGCAATCAGCGCATTCAACGGCCGATTTGAGTATTGGTGTTCGCGTTGCTATTCACGTTGTTGTTCGCGTTGGCAACACTGTTGTTAATCGTGATATTACTGCTGGGCTGGGGAAGATCGTATTTGAACGATTTGAGCGCGTCGGAAAGCTCACGCCGACCGACGGAGTCATTATGGGAATGTTTGGCGCAAGCGCCGCCCATCTGACCGCCGCCCAGCATCATGCCGATCCCCGAGTAAAAGTTACCCAATGCTTGTAGGAGCATATCTATTTCGCCTCTATGAACGTTCTGGAAACGTTATCCCGGTGATAAAAACCACCGGATAACGTACCTGCGAACAGGTAACCCTGTGTGGCAAGCCTTGAAAAATGGTTCCCACCGGGCCTGCCAAAAACGCTCACTGATCTACTCCTCCTTCCTGATTCTGAACCACGCCGCGTACAACGCTGGCAGGAACAACAGCGTCAACGCCGTTGCCACAATCAACCCGCCCATGATCGCCACGGCCATAGGCCCGAAGAACACACTGCGTGACAACGGAATCATCGCCAACACCGCTGCCAACGCCGTCAGCACAATCGGGCGAAAGCGTCGGACCGTGGCTTCGATGATTGCCTGCCAAGGTGCCAGGCCAGCCTTGATGTCTTGTTCGATCTGGTCCACCAGAATCACCGAGTTACGCATGATCATCCCCGACAGCGCGATGGTGCCGAGCATGGCGACGAAACCGAAGGGTTGGCGGAACACCAGCAGGAACAAGGTCACGCCGATCAGCCCCAAAGGCGCGGTGAGAAAGACCATCGCCGTGCGCGAGAAGCTGCGCAGTTGCAGCATCAGCAAGGTCAGCACTACCACGATAAACAGCGGCACGCCGGCCTTCACCGAGTTTTGCCCACGGGCAGAATCTTCCACCGTACCGCCCACTTCCAAGAGGTAGCCGTCCGGCAGTTCGGCACGCACATCGGCGAGCGTCGGCAGGATCTGCTGCACGAGGGTCGCCGGCTGTTCCTTGCCATAGATGTCGGCCCGCACAGTCACCGTGGGCAAGCGATTGCGATGCCAGATGATGCCCTCTTCGAATCCATATTCGAGGGTGGCAATTTGCGACAGCGCCACGCTTTTACCATTGTCGGTGGGCACGGCAAGGCTCGGCAGGCGCGACAGTTCGCTACGCTCATGCACGGTGCCGCGCAGGAGGATCTCGATCAATTCGTTGTCCTCCCGGTACTGGCTGACGCTGGAACCGGTCAGGGAGCTCTGCAGGAATTTCGACAGGTTGGCGGTGCTCACACCCAGGGCGCGTGCACGGTCCTGGTCGATATTCAGGTACACGATTTTGCTCGGTTCTTCCCAGTCCAGATGCACGTTGACCACATGGGTATTTTCGCGAACCTTGGCCGCCACTTTGCGCGCCAGCGCACGGACTTCTTCGATGTGCTCGCCCGTCACGCGAAACTGCACCGGGTAGCCTACGGGCGGGCCGTTCTCCAGGCGCGTCACGCGCGAACGCAAGTCGGGGAATTGCTCGTTGAGGGTTTCGATCAGCCAGGTGCGCAGGCTTTCACGCTCCTCGATGGTATGAGCCAGCACCACAAACTGGGCGAAGCTGGCAGCGGGCAATTGCTGGTCCAATGGCAGGTAAAACCGCGGCGAGCCGGTGCCCGCGTAGGCGACATAGTTGTTGATGCCGGCATGCTCCTTGAGCAACGCTTCCAGGCGCTTGACCTGCTCGGCGGTGTTGCTCAGGGAAGCGCCTTCGGCCAGTTTCAGGTCGACCATCAACTCCAGGCGACCGGAAGCCGGGAAGAACTGTTGCGGCACGAAGCGGAACAGCGCAACCGAGCCGATAAACAGCAGCAAAGTCAGCACGATCACGGTTTTACGCCGCCGCACGCACCACTCCACCAAACGTCTTACCCGCTGATAGAAAGGTGTGCCGTAAGGATCTGGACCGTCGGTGCCGTGCTTGGCGGCGTGAATCTTCGCCAGGTCGGGCAGGAGTTTTTCTCCCAGGTACGGCACAAACACCACGGCCGCCACCCAGGAGGCCAGCAGTGCGATGGTCACGACCTGGAAGATCGAGCGGGTGTATTCGCCGGTGCTCGATTGCGCGGTGGCAATCGGCAAGAAGCCCGCCGCCGTGATCAGGGTGCCGGTGAGCATGGGGAATGCGGTGCTGGTCCAGGCGAAACTCGCGGCTTTGAGGCGGTCGTAGCCCTGCTCCATTTTGATCGCCATCATTTCCACGGCGATGATCGCGTCGTCTACCAGCAAGCCCAAGGCCAGGACCAAGGCGCCAAGGGAAATCTTGTGCAGGCCGATGCCCAGGTAATACATGGTGGCAAAGGTCATCGCCAGTACCAGCGGAATCGCCAGGGCGACGACCATGCCGGTGCGCACGCCGAGGGAGAAAAAGCTCACCAGCAAAACAATCGCCAACGCTTCAGCCAGCACCTGGACGAATTCGCCGACGCTGGTCTTCACGGCTGCCGGTTGGTCCGATACTTTGCGCAGCTCCATTCCTGCCGGAAGGTTCTTTTGCAGGCGTGCGAATTGCGCTTCAAGGGCCTTGCCCAGTACGAGGATGTCGCCACCGTCGCGCATGGCCACGGCCAGGCCGATGGCATCTGCGCCCATGTAGCGCATACGCGGTGCTGGTGGGTCGTTGAAGCCTCGATGGATGTCAGCTACATCACCGATGCGCAAGGTGCGATCACCCACGCGGATCGGAAAGTTGCGGATCTCCTCCACCGTCTTGAAGTTGCCTGAAACGCGCAGTTGCACGCGCTCGGTGGGGGTTTCAAAGAAACCGGCGGTGGACACCGCATTTTGTTCCTGCAACGCCTGCTGTACGGCAGCCAGAGGCAAGCCGAGGGTGGCGAGCTTGAGGTTGGACAGCTCGATCCAGATCTTCTCATCCTGCAAGCCGAGCAGCTCGACCTTGCCCACATCCGGCACCCGTTGCAGCTGGATCTGGATGCGGTCGGCGTAGTCCTTGAGCACGGCATAGTCAAAGCCGTCGCCGGTCAGGGCGTAGATATTGCCGAAGGTGGTGCCGAACTCGTCGTTGAAAAACGGCCCCTGGATATCCGGCGGCAAGGTGTGGCGGATGTCGCTGATTTTCTTGCGCACCTGGTACCACAGCTCGGGAATCTGCGCCGAACGCATCGAATCACGGGCAATAAAGGTGACCTGGGATTCACCCGGCCGCGAGAACGACACGATGCGCTCGTACTCACCGGTCTCCATGAGTTTTTTCTCGATGCGCTCGGTGACCTGGCGCGAAACCTCCTGGGCCGTGGCCCCGGGCCAGTTGGTCTTGATCACCATGGCCTTGAAGGTAAACGGCGGGTCTTCGCTTTGCCCCAGCTTGGTGTAGGACAAGGTGCCAACCACGGCCAGCAGGATCATCAGGAACAGTACGATCTGGCGATTACGCAACGCCCATTCGGAAAGATTGAAACCCATGGGGACTACTCCTTGGCCGCCAGATTCACTACACGGTTGGAGCGATCCACCGGGCGCACTGACTGGCCCTCATGGAGCACATGCACGCCTGCGGCCACCACCCAATCGGTGGCGGCCAAGCCTTCGAGCACCGGGACGGTTTTTTCGCCAAACGCACCAATGCGTACAGGGGTGCGTTCAAGGGTGTTGTCCGGTTTTACACGCCAAACGTAGGACGCACCGTTCTCGGCACTCAAGGCAGACAGCGGTACCGATAGGGGAATGACACCCTCGGCCTGGATGAAAACCCGTGCGCTTTGGCCCAGTTCGGCGGGCACTTTGCCGCCGGTGAAGGCTACGCGCGCGGCGAAGGTGCGAGACTTGGGGTCGGCGGCAGGAGACAGTTCACGAATGCGCCCGGCGAAGCGTTGCTCTGGCTGGCTCCACAACTCCACCGACACCGGCTGGCCGATCTTGAAGCGGCCAAAGCCCTGCTCGGGCAGGCTGATCAAGACTTCACGCTCGCCATCGGTGGCCAGGGTGAACACCGTCTGGCCAGCGGAAACCACCTGCCCCACCTCGACGGCACGCTTGGCGACTACCCCATCCTGAGGCGCACGCAGCACGGCGTAGCCGGCCTGATTGCTGGACACATCGAACTCGGCCTTGATCTGCTTCAGGCGTGCTTCACCGGCTCGGTAGAGGTTTTCGGAATTGTCGTACTGCGACCGACTGACCATCTGACGATCCATCAAGGTCTTGTAGCGATCCCGCTCCGCACGTACCAGGCTCAGATTGGCCTGGGCGGCGGCCACTTGGGCACGGGTGGCTTCCAACTGCAGGCGCACGTCCTGAGGGTCGAGTTCGGCCAGCGGCTGGTTGGCCTTGACCCGCTCGCCCTCCTCCACCAGGCGCTTGCTGACTTTACCGCCGATGCGAAAGGCCAGGTCCGGCTCATAACGCGCACGCACCTCACCCGGGTAGCTGTCCATCGCCTGCGCCGAAGGCTGCGGTTGCACCACCATGGCCGGGCGCACGGTGGTCTGGGCCGCTTCTTCATGGCCGCAAGCGGCCAACAGGAAGATCAGGCTGACAGGCAAAGCAAGGGGCAGGAAAGCGCTGCGCATGCTGAAGGACCTTTCGCAAATAGAGCTTGGAATAATTATACTGGCCGGTATGTTATTAATACCAAACTCACCAGTCCAGTATTAAAGGTGAAAATGTCCGACAATCCTCTGAACACCGTAAGCCCCGGGCGCCCCAAGGACATGGCAAAACGCCAGGCAATCCTCGAATCGGCAAAATCGCTGTTCTTGGGCAAGGGCTATGCAAACACCAGCATGGACGCCGTTGCCCTGGCGGCCGGCGTATCGAAACTCACGGTCTACAGCCACTTCACCGACAAGGAGACGCTGTTCACCGCGGCGGTGGTGGCCAAATGCGAAGAGCAATTGCCGGTGATGTACTTCGAGCTCCCCGAAGGCATGCCCGTCGAGACGGTGCTGCTTAACATCGCCCGCGGCTTTCATCGACTGATCAACAGCGAAGAGTCGGTAAACCTGCATCGCCTGATGATGACCACCGGTAATCAGGACGTGAAACTCTCCCAAATCTTCTTCAACGCCGGCCCCATGCGCATGCTGCAAGGCATGGAGCGCCTGCTCGGCAAGATTCACCAGAGCGGCGCCTTGAGTATCGACACACCGTTGAAGGCCGCCGAACACTTCTTTTGCCTGCTCAAAGGCACGGCGAACTTTCGTTTGTTGTATGGCTGCGGCGGACAATTGAGTGCGCAAGAGGCCGAGGAGCATGTGCAGGACGTGGTGAGGTTGTTTATGCGGGCCTATCGCAGCCAGGGTTCAGAAACACCTAAGTAAGTTGCACCAACCGACAGTAACCACGATGCGAAGCGAGTCGCTCTTGATCTTGCTCTTGAT
>NZ_LYSO01000128.1:0-16370 GCF_001728935.1 Pseudomonas sp. AP42 | reverse complement strand
GAGCGGAACCCTAAGTGGCCGTTACCGCAGCAATGGATATGTACATGATCCAACTGTGTTGACTGCCAGGCCACCTTCGCGAGCAAGCCCGCTCCCACAGTTGGGTCGTGGGGCTTCAGGTAGAGAGTGTCGGCTGGCAGGCCAACTCCCACACTTAACCTGCGCTAAAACTCAACCGTTGCGGCACATCCACATCCCAAAGCACACCGGGATCATCCACCTGCATCTCCCGCACCTGTGCTTGCGCAAACAACGGCTTGGCTCCGCGATCGCCACTCAGCGCCATCAGCGCCGGTCCAAACGTGCGATCAAAAGCCACTGGATGCCCGTATTGTCCGGCAGATACCGGCACAGTAATGCCCTCCACGCTGGCAATCACCCGCTCAATACTCGTTGACTGGATAAACGGCATATCCCCCAGCACCACCAGCCACCCATCCGCAGGACCGCTGGCCTTGACCGCCGTCGCAATGCTGTCGCCCATCCCGCTCGAATCCAGCAGCACAACCTGACAGCCATAAGCCTTTGCCAGACGGATAACCTCTGCGCGCTCCGGTGAAGTCACCAGCCAGCGCTTTTCGACACGCCGAGGCAAATTGCGTAGCACCTGCTCGATGACCGGCCGGGTAACGCCGTCCAGCCCCACACAAGCGGCAAGCAACTTATCTTGATCAGCTCCGGCTTCGGCACGAAAACGACTGCCCTGCCCCGCCGCCAGCACGATTGCGGTCGCCGTCACTCGGCCACCACTGCCAACGGCTTTTTCTGCATCGGTGCCACCCCGTTCTTGATCGCAACAATTTCCGCCATCAGCGACAGCGCAATTTCCGCCGGCGTATGGCTGCCGATGTGCAGGCCGATCGGCCCGTGCAAACGCGCAATGGCCTCCGCCGACAGGCCCAGCGCAGCCAGGTTCTCCCGACGCTTCTGGGTATTGACCCGCGAACCCAGGGCGCCGATATAGAACGCCCTGGAGTTCAGTGCCGTCAGCAACGCCATGTCATCCAGACGTGGATCGTGGGTGAGGCAGACAATGGCCGTGCGTTCATCGGTATGAATATTCAACACCGCCTCGTCGGGCATGCCCGGCACAAAGCGGCCATGCTGGTCTTCCCAGCCGTAGACGAACTCTTCGCGGGGGTCGCAGATCAGCACTTCGAAATCCAGCAGGCGCGCCATTTGCGCTACGTAGCGCGACAGCTGCCCGGCGCCAATCAGCAGCAGGCGCCAGCGCGGGCCGTAGATGGCGCGCAAGCGTTCGCCGTCGAAGCTCACCACATCGGTCTTGCTGGCGGCGCTCAAGGTCACCTCGCCCGTGGCCAGATTCAGCTCGCGAGCGACAATCTGATGATCTTCACAACGCGCCAGCAGCGCTTGGACCCAACCCCACTCTTCCACGCGCTCCTCGGTGAGCCGCAGGGTGCCGCCGCAGGGCAGGCCAAAACGTGCCGCTTCATCGCGAGTGACGCCGTAGGTCACCAACTGCACAGGCGGGCCGTCAGCAGGCAAGCGGCCATCTTGCAGGCGCGCAATCAAGTCATCCTCGATGCAACCGCCCGACACCGAGCCAATCACCACGCCATCACCGCGCAGGGCCAGCATCGCCCCCGGCGGGCGCGGCGCGCTGCCCCAGGTTTGCACCACGCTGTACAACATCACACGCTGCCCGGCACGGCGCCATTGCAGCACGCTGCGCAGGACGTTCAGATCCACACTGTCCATCAGGCCTCCGGTAAGTACTGTCGCGTTCACTGTAAACCAAAAATATCCGTTGTATCCCGCCAGAAACGCAAACGCCCCGAACCAGTCGGGGCGTTTGCGGATAGCGTTGGCGTCAGTTCACGCCAGCAGCCACTTACTTGACGACAGGCGCCGGGCCTTCAGCCACGCCCAGGTCATCGAGCTCGCGGGTTTCGGAGATACCGGTACCGCCAGACGCCAGTTCGCTTTGCAGCTTGTCGGTGTCCAGTTCCTTGACCCACTTGGCCACAACGATGGTGGCAACTGCGTTACCCACCAGGTTGGTCAGGGCACGGGCTTCGGACATGAAGCGGTCGATACCCAGGATCAGCGCCAGGCCGGCAACCGGCAGGTGGCCAACGGCCGACAGGGTAGCGGCCAGTACAATGAAGCCCGAACCGGTTACGCCAGCAGCGCCTTTGGACGACAGCAGCAGCACCAGCAGCAGGGTGATCTGGTGAGTGATGTCCATGTGGGTGTCGGTCGCCTGAGCGATGAACACAGCCGCCATGGTCAGGTAGATCGACGTACCGTCGAGGTTGAAGGAGTAACCGGTTGGAATCACCAGGCCGACCACGGACTTCTTCGCGCCCAGGCGCTCCATCTTGATCAGCATGCGTGGCAGTGCGGATTCGGAAGAAGAGGTGCCCAGTACGATCAGCAGTTCCTCACGGATGTAGCGGATCAGCTTCAACACGCTGAAACCGTGAGCGCGGCAGATAGCGCCCAGCACCAGTACCACGAACAGGATGCAGGTGATGTAGAAGCAGATCATCAACTGGCCCAGTTGCACCAGCGAACCGACACCGTAGGCGCCGATGGTGAACGCCATGGCGCCCAGGGCACCGATTGGCGCGAGCTTCATGATCATGTTGATGATGTTGAACATCACGTGGGCGAAGCGATCGATGAAGTCCAGCACCGGCTTGCCGTAGGCACCCAGGCGGTGCAGGGCGAAACCGAAGATCACCGAGAACATCAGCACTTGCAGGATGTCGCCATTGGCGAACGCGCCGACGATGGTGTTCGGGATGACGTTGAGGATAAAGCCGACGATGCTCTGGTCTTTACCGGCGGTGACGTAGGCCGCCACTTTGGAAGCATCCAGGGTCGCGACGTCGATGTGCATGCCGGCGCCCGGCTGCACCACGTTGACCACGACCAGGCCAATCAGCAGGGCGATGGTGGAAACGATTTCGAAGTACAGCAGCGCGTAGCCGCCGGTCTTGCCGACCGACTTCATGCTTTGCATGCCAGCGATGCCGCTGACCACGGTACAGAAGATGATCGGGGCGATGACCATTTTGATCAGCTTGATAAAGCCGTCACCCAGTGGCTTGAGGGCCACGCCGGTCTGCGGGTAGAAGTGGCCGAGCAAGATACCGATAACGATTGCGACGATCACCTGGAAATACAGGGATTTGTAGATTGGCTGACGAGTCGTCATTGCAAAGTTCCTCAATCGTCCCGTGTGGCAAATATCCGCCATTGCCCACGGCACTTGAATTGCGAACCCTCCTGCACTGGAGGGATTTGTTGTTTGCCAAGCCTGTAGGAACAAGCCTGCGCTGTAATCCCTATCGCAAACAGCGTGCCACTTTGCTTAAACGCGCTGAAGGCCTTTAGACATCAGGGCTTGGGGTTCACGGGCGGCTCTGGTGTGTGCAACAAGGTGGCGGATTTCCGCCCAGCCATCCTGTCTCGTCCTACAATTTGGCGGATATCCGCCTTGTCGCCCCGCCGAGTGATGGCTACCATCCGCCACTCCATGGATGAGGCCCTTGCATGCGTGAACGTACCATCGCCAGCCATTACGCCCGAGCAGCCCTCGGCGGTGCGCGCCGGGCCGGTTTTGACTACTCGGGGGTGTTGCAGCAGGTGGGCATTACCCCGGAACTGCTGACCGAGCCCCGCGCCCGCATCGCTCCAGAGCAATTTACCCGGTTGTTGCAAATGCTCTGGCTGGGGCTGGATGACGAATACCTGGGGTTTGCCGAAGGGCCGAGCAAACGTGGCACTTTTGCCATGATGTGCCACGCGCTGATTCATTGCCGCACGCTGGAGAAGGCCCTGGAGCGCGGCTTATTGTTTTACAGCCTGTTCCCCCAAGGCCCGCGCTGGCAGCTGACCAAAGAAGGCGACATGGCGCGCCTGAGCCTGGACGACTCGCAGCTATGGGACCCGGATCACTTCCTCAGTGAATGCCTGCTGGTGATCTGGCATCGGCTGGGCAGTTGGCTGATCGGCCAGCGTATCCGGTTGCAGCAGGCCACCTTCAGTTACCCGATGCCGGGCCATGCCGGTGAATATGACCTGCTGTTCCCCTGCCCCCAGGTGTTCGGTGCGCCGACCAGCAGCCTGGTGTTTCCCAGCCGCTACCTGAGCCTGCCGCTGTTGCAGGATGAACGCACCCTCAAGCACTTCTTGCAGCGCTCGCCTGCAGACTTGCTGTCGCGCCCGGATGAAGGCGACAGCCTGAGCAGCCAGTTGCGCCGCCTGCTGAGCCGCGACCGCACGCCCTGGCCAGACCTGGAAGCCGTCGCCCAGCACCTGCACATCAGCCCACAGACCCTGCGCCGGCATCTGCGCGAAGAAGGCACGAGTTTTCAGGCATTGAAGGATGAGTTACGCCGGGATATCGCCATTTACCACTTGGGGCGGGCGGATTTGTCTTTACAGGAGATCGCCGAACAATTGGGGTTTTCCGAACCGTCGGCGTTTCATCGGGCGTTCAAGAAGTGGACGGGGTTGACGCCGGGGGCCTACAGAGCGCAGGAGAGTTAGAGATGTATCGACTGGGAGGGCCTGTTCGCAGGCAAGCCACAGTTGAACAGGTTTACAGAATTTAATGTGTGAATACATTCAAAGGTGGGAGCTGGCTCCCACACTGTTTCGCAGGGTGTCAGATATTGGCCCGCAGGATGCTATCGGGTAGCGCTTCACCCCGTTCGACACTTGCTGCTACAGCCGCGATCAAACCCTCCAGCTCATAGCCCTGCCCCGCCAGCCACGCCTGATCATAATAGGTCGTGGCGTAACGGTCTCCGCCATCGCACAAGATCGCGACAATCGACCCCGACGCCCCCGCTGCTTTCATCTGTTGCGCCGCCATCAGCGCACCGATCAGGTTGGTCCCGCTGGAACCACCCACTCGTCGCCCCAAACGCTCAGCCAAGTAATGCATGGCCGCCAGGGACAATGCATCTGGCACCTTGACCATGGCATCAATCACCGCCGGCAGGAATGATGCCTCCACCCGTGGGCGGCCAATCCCTTCAATCCGCGAGCCGCAGTCCAGGCGCAGGCTAGCGTCACCGCTTTGGTAGAAGTCGAAAAACACCGAGCGTTCGGCATCGGCACACAACACGCGGGTGCAATGCTGGCGATAACGCACGTAGCGGCCCAGGGTCGCGGTGGTGCCGCCGGTGCCAGGGCTGGAAATCAGCCAACTCGGCTCCGGGTGCTGTTCAAAGCGCATCTGCTGGAAGATCGACTCGGCAATGTTGTTGTTCGCTCGCCAGTCGGTGGCACGTTCGGCGTAGGTGAACTGGTCCATGAAGTGGCCACCGCTTTCCTGGGCCAGGCGTTCGGATTCGGCGTAGATCTGCGTCGGGTCTTGGACCAGATGGCTTTTGCCGCCGTAGAAGGCGATTTGGGCGATCTTTTCTTGAGAGGTTGTAGCGGGCATGACGGCAATAAACGGCAAGCCGAGCAAACGCGCGAAGTAGGCTTCCGAGATCGCGGTGGAGCCACTGGACGCTTCGATGACGGGGGCGCCCGGCTTGAGCCAGCCATTGCATAGCGCATACAGAAACAGCGAGCGCGCCAGCCGGTGTTTCAGGCTGCCGGTGGGGTGGCTGGACTCATCCTTGAAGTACAACTCGATGCCTGGCAAACCCGGTAATGGCAGCGGGATCAGGTGGGTATCGGCGCTGCGCTGGAAGTCCGCTTCAATGATGCGAATGGCTTCGCGGGCCCAGTTACGGTGGTCGCTCATGGTGGCTTCTCTAAAGGTTTTCAGCGGTGATCTTAAGATGTTTCCTACACTCCACACAGATACAGTGATGACGCAATCGGACACACAATTGCTAGTCTTTGGCTCACCGATGTCCCGGGCCATCTCTTATAACAAATAAGAATATAACTTTTGTTTTAACAACTAACGGTACGGGTTAGGGTACCCACCTATTGAACCTGGATTGGAGAGCATCCCTTGCCTCTGCGTAGCACTTTCACCCGTTTCTTCCAGCTGGAAGCCGCCAGTGGCCTGTTGTTGATCGCCGCTGCTGCCTTGGCGCTGATTATCAACAACTCACCGTTGTCGCACCTGTACAACGCCTTTCTCGACACGCCAGTGGTTGCACAGGTTGGCGCGCTGAAAATCGCCAAGCCGGCGCTGCTATGGATCAACGATGGCCTGATGGCCCTGTTCTTCCTGCTGATCGGCCTGGAGGTCAAGCGCGAGCTTCTGGATGGCCACCTGTCCAAGCCTTCCCAAGTGGTGCTGCCTGGCGCAGCGGCCATCGGCGGCATGGTGGTGCCGGCGCTGATCTACTGGGCGCTGAACAAGGACAACCCCGCCGCCCTGGCCGGCTGGGCGATCCCTATGGCCACCGACATTGCCTTTGCGCTGGGCGTTCTGGCCCTGCTGGGCAAGCGCGTACCGGTGTCGCTGAAGCTGTTCCTGATGACCCTGGCGATTATTGATGACCTTGGGGCCATCATCGTCATTGCCCTGTTCTATTCCGCTGACTTGTCCACCGCATCCCTGGCGGGCGCGGGAGCGTGCTTGATTGCGCTGATTGCGATGAACCGCCTGGGCGTGGTCAAACTGGGGCCGTATATGATCATCGGCCTGATCCTGTGGGTGTGCGTACTCAAAAGCGGTGTGCATGCGACGCTGGCTGGCGTGACCCTGGCGTTCTGCATTCCACTGCGCACCAAGAATGCCGAAACCTCGCCGCTGCTGAGCCTGGAACACGCCCTGCACCCATGGGTGGCCTACGCCATCCTGCCGCTGTTCGCGTTCGCCAACGCCGGGGTCTCTCTGACGGGCGTCAGCCTGGAAAGCTTCACCCACTCCGTGCCCATGGGCATCGCCGCCGGCCTGTTGATCGGCAAGACCGTCGGTGTGTTCGGCCTCACCTGGCTGGCGATCAAGACCGGCATCGCCTCACTGCCCAGCGGCGCCAATTGGGGCCAGGTATTGGGCGTAGCGATCCTGTGCGGGATCGGCTTCACCATGAGCCTGTTCGTCGGCTCCCTGGCGTTTGTGCCAGGCGCCAGTGAGTTTGCCGGGGAAGATCGCATGGGCATTCTGACCGGGTCGATCCTGGCGGCCTTTATCGGGTATGCGGTGACGGCGATGGCGAGTCGCAAGAAAGCCGCCGTTGCATGATTGAAGTAGGAGCGAGGGGGACGCCTAGTTCTTGCTCGCGAAAAACTTACAGGCGCCGCATTCATTGAGCACGCGTTATCGTTAACGTTTTTCGCGAGCAAGCTCGCTCCTACAAAAAAACCCCCAACCGGTCACCCGGTTGGGGGTTTTTCTTCGCCTGTAGTTTAAGACTTAGCGAGTCACGCGGCTGGTACCGTCGACGGTCATGATGCGTACGCGGTCGCCAATGCGGAAGATTTCATTTTCCTGCACGGCTTGTACGTAGGCGCGCATGCTGCCGTCGTCTTCGCGTACGGTGATTTCCACGCCCTGGGTACGGGTCAGGCCTTCTTCAGTGGCCGAGCCCAGCAGGCCGCCCGCAACGGCGCCGATCACCGCGGTAACGATGCTGCCACGGCCGCCACCGATGGCGCTGCCGCCAACGCCGCCGATGACTGCGCCCGCAGCGCCGCCGATTGGGGTTTTGGTGCCTTCGATTTTCACTGGACGCAGGGATTCGATGGTGCCCATGCGAACGGTCTGTACACGACGCGCCTCATCACGAGAGTACGAGTCGCCGGTCAGACTCGAGGCGCAGCCACCCAACAACAACGACAGGGTGGTAAAGCAGGCAACTAGTAAAACGGACTTACGCATAGCATCAACTCCAAAGGACAGGTATTCATTAAACGCTGTGGCTTGGCGCGTGTCACGGCGCGCCAGGCAGAAACTGGCTTTCATTCAGCCTGAGTACAGACTGCCAGCACCAGAGAACTCGACGAACGGTAACCAAGCCAGGGTACAGAACGATGCCATAACCGGCTCGATCAGTGTAGCGCACAGCCGAAAGCGCCCGGAGCCTCTTGAACAGAGACTTCGGCGCAACGGTGTTGATTCAGGTGGGATGACGAAAGGTGACGCTCAGGGCGCCAGACGCTCGCGGGACCATTGGCCGTCTTGCAAACGGTAGTTGAGACGATCATGCAGGCGGCTGGCGCGGCCTTGCCAGAACTCGATGCGCTCGGGCAGTAAACGGTACCCTCCCCAATGCTCTGGGCAATCGGGCTGGGTATCGCTGAAACGCTCTTCAGTGGCCTTGAGCAGCGCCTGCAGCTCTTCGCGATCACGAATCACCCTGCTCTGCGGAGAAGCCCAAGCGCCCAGGCGACTGCCCAACGGGCGCACCTGGTAATAAGCATCCGACTCTTCAGGCGTGACCTTGACCACGCGCCCTTCAATGCGTACCTGGCGCTCCAGGGTTGGCCAGAAGAAGGTCATGGCCGCAAACGGCCGCGCCGCGAGTTGTTCACCCTTGGCGCTCTGATAGTTGGTGAAGAAGGTAAAGCCCTGTGCATCCAGGCCCTTGAGCAGCAGGACGCGGCAGTGCGGGCGACCGTCCTGGTCGACCGTCGCCAGCGTCATGGCATTGGCCTCCACTGGCGGCTGTTCGGTTTTAACCGCATCGCCAAACCATTGGTGGAACAACGCAAACGGCTCGCCCGGGGCCTGGGCCTCGCTCAAACCGTCCCGTGTGTAGTCACGGCGCATATCGGCCAGTGCCTGGGTCATGCGGCTTTATCCTTGTGGTTCAACAGCTCAGTTTTTCGCCTGGTCGTTCGAAGCAGGTGCCGCCTTGGCTTTGGCAGTCGCCGGCTTCTTGGCAGCCGGCTTGGCCGCAGCCTTTTTAGCCGCTGGCTTGGCCGCCGCTTTCTTGGCCGTGGCCTTTTTGGCAGGTGCTTTTGCCGCCGGCGCTGGCGCAGGCACATTTTGCACCGCGACCATTTCAGCTACGGGCGGGGTCTTGCCCGAGTTGTACTTGCTCAGCAGTGCCAACATCGTTGTACGCTGAGTGAACATGATTTCCATGCGACGGTTCAGCGCACGCCCCTGATTGCTGTCGTTGGCGGCACGCGGCATAAGGTCGCCCATGCCACGCAGCATCAAGCGATCCTGTTTCAGACCACTCAGACTGAAAATCGAGGCAATGGACTGCGCACGTTCCTTGCTCAACGCCTGGCTGGCAGGAGCGCTGCCAGTGGCATCAACATGGCCCAGCACCAGTACGGCGGTCTTGGGGTCAGCTTCAACGGCCTTGGCCACCCGTGTGAACGGGCCGAGGGTCACCGGCAGCAACATGGCCGGGCGCTTGGGGTTGTAGGAACCGTCTACCGGAGCAATCACCACCAGTGTGTTGTCACGGCGCTCAAGTTGCAGGTTGCTGTCCTTGATGGCCGCACGCAAGCGTGGTTCGTATTCGTCCAGCCAGGCTTGGGTGATCTTCGGGTCAGGCATTTGTACGTTGGTCACGTCGACCTTGGCCAACGGCTTTGGCTTGCTTTCGAACGGCCACCACCAACGCGGCTCGCTGTCGGTCTTGGCGACGACTGGCGCCGCGTCCGAGGCCGGGGTTGCGGCCTTCAGGTCGGCCTTCAAGTCAGCCTTGGCGTCGGCAGCTTTTTCTTCGGCACTCTTGGTGGAAAACGGCCACCAGCTGTAACCGGTGTCAGCCTTGGCAGGCGCTGCTGCAGCGGCGACAGGTTCAACAGGCTTGGCACCCGCGGCCGGCTTGGCGTCGGGCTTGGCGTCGGTCTGGGCCACTGGATCCTTGGTTGCCGCTTTGTCAGATCCAAATGACCACCAATGCCCACCTTCGGCATCATTTTGTGGAGTTTGTGCACAACCCGTAATAGTGAGACACAGCGCCAGTGCCAAAGACTTGTTCGATAACATGAGATATCCACAAAATGAGAAAAAACAGGGGGTCGCGGGACCCGTTAAACAGACGCTAAAAGAACATTCAAGTTACAACATGTCGTTCAGCATCTTTTTTATACTTGCCTTTGTAACAAAAAATTGTGAAACAGCAAGGGGTTTATAGACAACCGGCCAATATTCCGACCAACTTCTGGGCACGCGGGTCCATAAGTACGTAAGGCCCCAGGGTATTAGTCACAAAACCGAAGGCTACATCATGTTCAGGGTCGGCAAAGCCGACTGAGCCCCCTGCCCCTGGATGCCCGAATGCACGGGGCCCAAGGCCGAACGTGGCATTGGGCAACTGCGGTTGATCCAACATGCAGCCCAGGCCGAAGCGGGTTTGGGTCAATAAGGTTTTATCCAGCCCGATACTGTGCTCACGGGTCAATTGTTCGAGCATGTCGCTTTCCAGCAAACTACCGTCCAACAAACCACTATAAAACCCGGCCAGGCTGCGCGCATTACCGTGGCCATTCGCCGCAGGCTGCTGCATGCGTCGCCATTCGGGCTTATTAGTGCTGGTCAGAATAGACGGTGGGTTGGCAAATGCACGGGTAGTCATCGCCGCAGGCTCGCGCATCATTACTTGAAGTAACCGTTGCGCGGCTTCATCACCCATAGTGCCTTTGCTGCGCGCGATATGGGCGACGCGATAAAACTCTTCATCCGCCAGGCCCACATGAAAGTCCAGCCCCAATGGGCGTGCCACCCGCGCCACGATCGACTCCCCCGGCCCGCGCCCGTCGGCGCGGCGCAACAGTTCGCCAACCAGCCAGCCGTAGGTGATCGCCTCATAGCCATGGCCCTGGCCCGGGGTCCACCACGGAGCCTCGGCCGCCAGAGTATCGACCATCAATTGCCAGTCATACAGGGCTTCGGTGGGCAGCATTTCGCGGATGGCGGGCAGCCCGGCCTGGTGGCAGAGCAACTGGCGCAGCGTGATCGTTTCCTTGCCAGCCGCGGCAAACTCCGGCCAGTAATCGGCCACCGGCGCATCAAGCTTGAGCTTGCCTTCGGCCACCAGTTGCAGGGCAGTCACTGCCGTGAAGGTCTTGGTGCAGGAGAACAGGTTGACGATGGTATCGCTGTGCCAGGCCTCGGCACCGTCCTTGTCGGCAGTACCGGCCCACAGGTCGACGACCGTTTGCCCGCCGATCTGGATGCACAGCCCGGCACCACGCTCCTGAGGATCATCGAACAGGGCGGCGAAGGCTTCGCGCACCGCTTCGAACTGCAGCTCGTAATGACCCTGAATCTGCACCTAAGTCCCCTCGGAAAACACCATGAAAAGTGGTCGCCATTCTTTCAGCCATTGTGGGTTTTGTGAACCCGTCAACGATGAATCAATGCCCATTCCCAGCATGCCCGCCAGGGTGCCCGGCGCCCTGCCCCGCGCCTTTGCCGTCACGCCCAGGTTTGGCGGCGTCACTTTCACGCGTCGCTTGGGTGGCCTTGGCTTTTTGCGCCTCACGGCCCAGTTGGTCGAGCGCGGCCAGGTTGCTCTTGCGCACCGTCTCGACAAAGCCCTGGAAAGGAACATCGGTGATGCCGACCAGGCCGAAATGGCCGTTTTCACCATCCAGCAGACGCCCGGTGACCGGCTGGTCCAGGTACTGGAACCAGTGCACCCCGACAATCGACGGCTCGGCCACCGCCTGTTTGAGGAAGGTGGAGTACGCCGCGCCGCGGTCTTCTTCGCGGGCCAGTTGCGTCACGCCGCCCCAGAACGGGCCACGGTCGGCAGAGCCAAAGTTGAATTCGGTGATCAGTACCGGTTTGTCCAGCGCACGCAGCGCGGCGAAGTCATAACCATCCTGAGGCTTCAAGGTATACATATTGAAGCTCAGCACATCGCAATACTGCGCGCACGATGCGACCGCTTCCGGCGTACTCACCGCAAAGCGACCGCCCAGCAACAGCTGGTTGGGCGCATGCCACTTCAGCGAGTCAGAGATGGTCTTGAAGTAAGCATCGGCGAAGGTCTTCTGGAAATACTTGAAGTCGGCTTCGATCTCCGGGTGTTCAGGGCTGGGCATCGGCGGCTCAAAGCCTGGGTCTTCCATCAGCTCCCAACCGGCCAGTTGAATGCCCCAGGCTTTGGAAAGGCCCTCTTCATTGCGGTACTTGTCGCGCAGTTGCTTGAGGAAGGCGCGCTTGGCCGGCACGTCGGTGGTCATGCGCAGGGTGCCGTAGGCCAGGGCGTAACGGGATTTTGCATCCTCGCCGGGGCCGGCCCAGGCCAATTCGTTGTCGGCAAAGAAGCCGATCAACCACGGGTCGTCGCGGTGGTCACGGGCCGCGATGGCCACGGCGCGTTCGGTGGCCATGGCAAAGCGTGGGTCGAACGGGTCGGGCATGCCGCCCCACCAGTCGGTGCCGGTGCTGATGCTGGCATAATCACCGACAATCGACAGCGGCAAGGTGTACGGCACGCGGTCGGCAGTGGCCAGGTCCGGATCGCTCCAGTTGCCGACGGTGTTGAAGCCCCAGGCTTGCAGGCGATCGAGCGTATGCGTCACCCAGCGTGGCTGGTCCAACGCGTCACCGCCGTAAGTGCGTTGCAGGTTGGCGCCATAGAAATCGTACCAACGCCCCGAACCGAAGCCGCGACCTTCGCCGGCGCCGTTGCCGGTGCGGCTGTCGTCGCTGCCGTAGTACTTATCAAAAGGTTCGCCGGCCTTGGGCAGCGCCGCGAACATCCACTCGCGCCCCGCCACGTAGGTCTGGCTGTTGTCCGGCGCCACGGTGTTCACCCCCAGGGAGTAGAACGGATGCCCGTCCGGCGTCACCAGGTACCAGCGGCCGTCGCGCTTCTGAGTGCGGAAAAAACCGCTGGCGTCGAAGGCCGGGCCCTTTTTCCAGCCGCCGTATTGATCCAAGGAGGACTTGTCCCGCTCGGCCAGCCAGGCCTTGAGCTGCTGTTGTTCCTTGGCGGCAGATGCCTTGAGTTGCTCGTCGCTGCTGACCTTTTCCGGCCAGCGTGCACGGGTGGACTGACCATAGGCGTCCACCAGTTCAGTGTAGGCGGCCTTCACTACCGGCTCGCTGTCCTGCACGCCGAAGCGCTCCAGCAGGATACTTTGGGCGGCATTGGGCTTGAGCATCGACAGGGTCACCGAGACGACCTGGCTGCGGTCGACTTCCCCGGCGCTGGCGGCCAGCAACACCCGCTGGCCATCCACGGTCATTGGCATCGGCGGGCCGGCCTTCATGCCTTGGCTCAGGGGGGAGTTGGCTTGCAGCGGGACGAGCAGCGTCTGGGCCGGGCCGGCCGGCAGGTCGATGCGGCTGACGAGCGTCTTGCCGTCGGCGCTCTGCACCTTGACGTAAAGGGTCAGCGCCCAGTTCATCGCGCTCTGGATACGCAGGCTCATGGCGCTCGATTGCGACCAGTCCCAGGTACCCGTCTGCGGGCTGAGCACCAGGCTCGGCTCGGCAGCCGGGTTGAAGGTGATACGGCGCAGCACCTCGCCTTCGGGCGTTTGTTCGGCGTTGTATTGCGGCAGGCTGGCGTCCTGGGTCGCCACCTTGACCACATCGGCAGGCCTGACGAAGTTGAACAGCGTTTGTTGCCCCTCGGGCGCCGCCATCAACGGCGCAGCGAACAGCAGGGCAAAAAGAGCGGGCAGCGTGCGGATCATACGAACAAAGTTCTCCCAAACGGCCGATGACTGGCCTGACGATAGTGATGAGATAGACCACGCAGTGGGCGAATCCGCCCACAGTGGCTTAAGAAATTTCGCGCCTGAACGGCGGCAAGGCATTGAGGATCGCCTTGCCATAGCGCTGGGTAACCAGGCGCCGATCGAGCAAAGTGATGGTGCCGCGGTCTTCTTCGGTACGCAGCAGCCGCCCGCAGGCCTGTACCAGCTTCAGTGAAGCATCTGGCACCGAAATTTCCATGAACGGGTTACCACCTCGGGCTTCGATCCACTCGGCCAGTGCGGCCTCGACCGGGTCATCCGGCACCGAGAACGGGATCTTGGCGATCACCACGTGTTCGCAGTAAGCGCCGGGCAAGTCCACGCCTTCGGCAAAGCTGGCCAGGCCGAACAACACGCTGGAATCCCCACCGTCGACCCGCGCCTTGTGCTTGTTCAGGGTTTCCTGTTTGGACAGGTTGCCCTGGATAAACACCTGCTTGCGCCAGTCGCGGTCAAGGCCGTCGAACACGTCCTGCATCTGCTTGCGCGACGAGAACAGCACCAGGGTGCCGCGGGAGCCTTCCACCAGCGACGGCAGATCGCGAATGATCGCCGCCGTGTGCGCGGCCGCGTCCCGTGGGTCGGCCTTGAGGTCTGGCACCCGCAGCACGCCGGCGTCAGCGTGATGAAACGGGCTGGGTACCACGGCGGTAACGGCCTTTTTCGGCAGGCCGGCGCGCATGCGGAAGCGGTCAAAAGTGCCCAGGGCTGTCAGCGTGGCCGAAGTCACCAGGCAGCCGTAGGCGACGTTCCACAGGTTGCGGCGCAGCATTTCGGCGGCGAGGATCGGACTGGCGTTGACCTCGATATCGAACAGCGCACCGCTTTCCGACAGCGTCAGCCAACGGGCCATGGGCGGGTTGTCTTCCGGGTCTTCGACGGTAAAGGCGGTCCACAGCTCCCAATTGCCTTGGGAACGAGACAGCAGGCTGCCAAACAAGGGGTACCACTCTTCGGCCTGGTTGCTGGCGATGCCGATATTGACCTCGCCATCCATGCCTTCCTTGAGCAAGTCCGTCAGGCGCGTGAACAGGTCGGTGAGGCGTGAAAAGCCTTTCTTCAGCTCGATGCCCATTTCGCGCATGTGCTCGGGGATCATCCCGCCGACAAAACGATGGCGCGGGCGCTCACGGCCCTCGACGTCTTCACCGGGCTTGAAGTCCGCAACCTGCTCGCAGGCGCTGAACATGAACTGCTGCTGGGTCTTGATCTCGCGCGCCAGCTCCGGCACTTGCTCGATCAGCTTGCCCAGGTCGCCGGGCAACGGGTGCTGGGCGAGCAACTTGGTGAGGTTCTTGGCGGTGGTTTCCAGCCAGTCGGCCGTGGAACGCAGGCGCGTGTAATGGGCGAAATGGCCAATGGCCTTGTCTGGCAGGTGGTGGCCTTCGTCGAACACATAGAGGGTGTCGCGTGGGTCGGGCAGTACCGCGCCGCCGCCCAGGGCCAGGTCAGCCAATACCATGTCGTGGTTGGTGACGATGACGTCCACCTTGCCCATGCCTTCGCGCGCTTTGTAGAAGGCGCATTGGCCAAAGTTGGGGCAATGGCGGTTGGTGCATTGGCTGTGGTCGGTGGTCAGGCGCGCCCAGTCGGAGTCTTCCAGGGCAGTGGGCCAACTGTCGCGGTCGCCGTCCCATTTGTTGCCGGCCAGCTTCTCGATCATGCTGGTAAACAGCTTCTGGCTGACCTCATCCACCTCGATCTTGAAGCCTTCTTCTTCGAACAAGGAGGCGGTGGCGGTTTGGGCGTGGCCTTCCTGCAGCAATACGTCGAGCTTGGAGAGGCACATGTAGCGGCCACGGCCCTTGGCCAAGGCGAAGGTAAAGTTCAAGCCACTGTTGCGCATCAGGTCGGGCAGGTCTTTGTAGACAATCTGCTCTTGCAGCGCGACGGTGGCGGTGGCGATCACCAGGCGCTTGCCAGCGGCCTTGGCCGTGGGGATCGCGGCCAGGCTGTAGGCCACGGTCTTGCCGGTACCGGTACCGGCTTCAACGGCCACTACCGCAGGCTCACCCTCGCGACGGCCTTCGTCGTCGGTGTCGATATCCCCGAGGACTTTTGCCACTTCGGCGATCATCAGGCGTTGACCGTAGCGCGGTTTCAAGCTTTTGGCTTCGAGAAAACGCGAATAGGCGCCCTGGATCGTGGTTTTGAGTTCAGTGCTGATCATGGATAGTCGGGCGCAAAAAACGCTGGATAAATTTTCAGTGGTTCGGATCGGCCGCTATCATACCCCGCTAATTAATCCCGCGCAGAACGGAGTACCACAATGACCGCGTTTAGCCTCGCTTATACCCTGCATGTACTGGCCGCATTGATCTGGGTCGGCGGCATGTTTTTCGCCTGGATGATCCTGCGCCCCGCCGCCATGGCGGCACTTGAGGGCCCTGCCCGGCTCAAGCTATGGGCAAATGTGTTTCAACGTTTTTTTGTGTGGGTATGGGTGGCGGTGGTGCTTTTGCCGATCAGCGGCATGGGTTTGCTTCACCTGCGCTTCAGTGGTTTTGAAACCGCGCCGCGTTATGTGCAGGTGATGATGGGCTTGTACCTGGTGATGACGGCGCTGTTTATCCGCATCCAGGCGTTGAAATTCCCGGAGCTGAAGGCGGCGGTGGCGACTGAAGATTGGCCGGCGGGCGCGGCTGCGCTGGGGCAGATTCGCAGGTTGGTGGGGATTAACTTGATTGTCGGGTTCGTGGTGGTGGCAGTGGCTTCGGCTCGGCCGATGTTCTGAGCTGTTCTTTCTGACACTATCGTGGCGGTATCTACACAACGCTGTAGCGCTCAACGGC
>NZ_LYSO01000127.1:0-16459 GCF_001728935.1 Pseudomonas sp. AP42 | reverse complement strand
GGTTACCGGTCAGTTAAGCGGTCATCGCGTTCTGTAGGAGCGAGCTTGCTCGCGAAAAACGTCAACGATAACGCGTGCTTGCTGAATGAGCGCGGCGCCTTTGAGTTTTCGCGAGCAAGCTCGCTCCTACAGGCATCAGGCGCCCGGCTCCCACATTGAGCGGGGTCGACGATGAAATCAGCGGCGGGTCAGAGGCTGTTCAGCAAATTTTACTGCGGCCAACCCATGGGCAATCAACGCCCGAATATTGCCATGGTCACTGCCGTCCGGAGTGGCCACCACCGACCGGTAATGCTCACCAAACGCCAGCAGTGCTTCCTGATCACTTAGCCCTTCCAGCAGCGCCAGACCCAAGGTCTTGCACGACCCTTCATTTTGCCCGGCGGCATTTTCCACACTGCCGTTGGTGAAGGCTTGCGGTTGGTAGTCGTAACCGGCGGCGATAAAGGCCAGGGTGTCGGCAAAGACATGTTCGCCGCTGTTGAGGCTGGCGCGCAGGGTATTCAAATCAGTCATCGGTTCTGGCTCTTTCTTAACGGGTGTAGGTGAGATTACCTATAGTAACTTTTTCAAGGTTATTTCGAACCACATGCAAGCTGACGGGCGGGTTAGAACGTCTTGCTTGCGCCGGCCACTATTGTTGCGCTGCACAGGTTGTCGAAGCCGGTAAAACTGGTGCATTCGGCTTTCGAGAGGTCGGTGTCGATATAGCTCAGCGACCAGTTAACGCCGACCAACTCGCGGCTGAGCTTGATTTCCCAGTTGTGATAATCGGCACGGCCGTTGCCGTTGTTACTGAAAAATACATCGTCTTTGTAGTCGACGTATTCATAGCGAGCTTCCAGGCCGACCTCTGCGGGCAGCACGGTGTGGTAACCGATGAACCACGATGACAGGTCCTCGTCTTGTTTACCCTTGTGGAACTCGCCATGTTCATCCTCGTAGTCAGGGCCTTTCATGTTGCGCACGTATTTGCCGCCGAACAGAACGCCGTAAACATCCAGGACAGTCTTGAGTTCGCCCTGGTTGTAATCGCTTTGGCGCGGGTACTCATACTGCGTGTAGAAAGTGTCCAGGCTGATGCGGTCATGGATTTGCCAAAAATAGCCGGCGAAATATTCGATTTCCTGGCGCGTTTTGGAGCCATTGCCAAAGTCGACATTCGAGGTCCAGACGCCGGCGTACAAACCACTGGCGTGGTTGAGGGTAATCCCCAGTTGTGCGGCAGGGTCACCCAGGGTTTGCGAGATGCCACTGGTGCGATAGTCGCTGACCAGCGCGGGGTTGATGATGAGTTCGAAGCTGTCGTTGAGCTCGACGGCTTGAGCGTTGATTAGGGGCGTCAAGGCGAGCGCTGCAAGCGTGAAGACGGAAAGTGCGTTCATAGGAGTCTCTTATTGTTATGAGTGTGTGAGTTATTCCAGGCGCGAGTGTGCCCAGCGCCGCTCTGGGAGCGGCGTCAGGTGTTTGCGTAATATTGAGCGAGTGGGTCAGATCTGTTTGCCGGAGAAGAAGGTGTTCAGGACCTTGGTCTCGAATAGCTCGTCGTCGCTGACCTTGAACACATCGCGATCAAGGACGATCAGGTCAGCCTGCTTACCGGGTTCCAGAGAGCCGATCTGTTGATCCAGGCGAAGGGTTTTGGCGGCGTTGAGGGTGTAGGCGTAGAACATGGTCTGGCGATCAAGGCTTTCCTTGGCGTTAAGCACCCCCAATGGGCCTTTGCGCGTACTGGCCTGAGCAATGGCATTCCACGGGTTGGGGCCAGAGACGGGCCAGTCACTGCCGCCCGCGATGGTTGCACCCGCGTCATGCAGGGATTTGGCGGGGTACAGATGATCGTAGGCAAACTTACTGATGTAAGGCTTGACCAGTTCTTCGGTGTAACTCTCGCTGGTGGCCCACAGCAATTGCATGGAGGCAATGACCCCCAGTTGCTTGAAGCGAGGGAAATCGTCTGGATCGACCACTTGCAAGTGCGCGAGGCTATGGGCCACAGGCGTCGGGTTGAGGCGGCGCGCATAATCGAAGCCATTGAGGGCTTCACGTACGGCGCGGTCACCGTCCGCGTGCACATGCATGATCCAGCCGCGCTTTTCCGCAGCCACCACCAACTCACCGAAATGCTTCGGATCGATCAGCAACTGACCGCGTTTATTACTGTTTTTGTAGGGGACGATGACCGCTGCGGTCTGCCCTGGAAACTCCATGATGCCGTCAGCAAAGATCTTGAGGCCGGGGAATGTCAGGTTGGGCACCCCCTCGAATTTTTTCATTACCTTGGCCACGACTTCCAGGTCGGCCGGCTTGCTTTTGGAGTTGGTCAGCATCAAGGCCGCGACGTGGGCACTGAGTTCGCCCTTCTCGGCCAGTTCGCGGTAGAACGGCAGCACGCCGTAGCTCTGCTCCGTGGCGGTGAAGTCGAACAGCGAGTCGCCATTGCCGGCGTTTGATGCCGCATCCATCCACGCGGTGACGCCATAACCATTATTGACCTTCACCGCTTCGCGAGCGGCCTTGAGCATGATCTCTTTGCTCGGTGCAGGAACCTTATTGCGCACCTGATCCCAGCGAGACTCGGCAAAATAACCGGTGGGGGTGAAGTCGTTTTCGTGACCGATGTAGTCACGCTCGGTCGCAGGCAGGCCTTTTACCAGTGCTGCATCGACTTTCACACGCTTGAGCATGGCGTTGTTGGCCCAGCCGGTGTGGCCGTCGATGCCACTGAGCACCAGCGGTTGGTCGGCCCAGCGGCCGTGGTTGAAGATCTTGCCCAGTTCGCGGCTTTTATCCCAATAGGCCGAGCTGGTGCCGGCAATTAAGATGACGTCCCCGGATCTGGCCCGGCCTGCCTTATCTTGCTCGATGATCCATTGCTCAAGCTCGGGCAATGGCTTTTCTTCATCCAGCAAGTTGGCACCCAGGCTCGCGAGGCCCGCAGACACCGGATGGCTGTGAGTATCAATCATGCCGGGCATCAACACCTTGCCCGCAAGGTCGAACCGTTGAGTGTTGGCATCGGCGAGGGCATTGATCTGCGCATCGCTGCCGACTTCGAGGATTTTTCCGTTTTCCACCGCCACCGCTTGAGCCAGCGCTTGGCCGGGGACACCGGTGAAAACCTTGCCATTGGTGAATACCAGATCGGCTGCTGCCATGGCCTGCAGGGAGGGGACCGTTAACATCGCGGCCAGAACACAGGGAGTCAATCGCTTCATTCAAAGGTCCTTTTTATTGGTTTTGTTCTATTGAGGTTTTAGCGACGCGGCACAGTGGCCGGCGAACGCACGGTTCCTTGTTTGAAGTCGATAATGCGGGCGCAAGAAGGCTGGCCTCTATCCGATTTACGCTTGCGTGCGCGCATCATTTTGGTGCGCAAGCGCTTGGGGGCCGATTCAGCGGGGACGCGAGAGTGTGCGGCTGGGGAGTTCACCAAAGAGCTGGTAATAGGCCTGGGAGAAACGGCCCAGGTGCCAGAATGACCAGCGCATGGCGACTTCCGCCACGGTCGTCTCTGCGGGCACCTTGCGCAGTAAGTCGCGGCGGGCAAAGTTCAATCGGCGTAACCGCTGCCATTGGCTGGGTGATACACCGATAGAAGACGTGAAGCGTTGTTGCAACTGACGAACAGACACCCCCGCGCCGTTGGCCAGTTGCAACACATTGAAGTGTTCTTGCGGGCTGGCCATGACCAGGTCGAAAACCCGTTGGATAAGACGGCGGTCATGGGCTCGGTGTTTCAGGCTTGCCAGGTCCGGCGTCTGGCTCGGGCAATCGAGGATATACAGGCAATCGTCGACCAGCTGTTGTGCCAGCCCTTCTTCAGGCACCGGGGATTGCCCCACGGCCAACCGTTGAAGCGTGCTGCTCAACCAGTGGCCAAAAACCTGGCTCTGCCGGGAAACCAGTGGGGTGAGGAGCATGCCATCCAGGTTGCTCAGATTCAGGCAATCAAGTTGCTTGAGGTATTGAGGGCCGATCACCACCGCGACTTCTTTATAGTTTTGCGGGGTGACCCAGGTGTTCTGACTGTCCTCGTTGAGCAGGTACAGCGATCCGTCACTGGTATCAAAACTGAAGACCAATGAACCGGCGGGCGCATGGAAATGCTGCTCCACCCGCGTGTTCATCTGCTCTTCATACACCTCGATGCCGTCCAACTGCATGTACACAACTTTGCCCCGAAAATACCCTGGGGACATTTGCTGGTAGTGCTCCTGCCAGCCGGAAATCGCCAGTTGCTGATCCACATCCGCAGTATCAAAGGTTTGAATCTGCATGCTTTTGCTTTCCTGGTTTTTCCCGCGGGCTGGCCCCACGTCGTGAGGGCTTAGCGCCTAACCCTGGGGGTTGCCTTTGGCAAACGCGGCCTGTTGGTCGGCGTTGGCTTCTTGCTGGTATTGGGCTTTCCACTCGGCGTACGGCATGCCGTACACCACTTCACGGGCGTCATCGAGGCTGAGCTCGATCTGGCGCTCGTCGGCTTCGGCCTTGTACCACTTGGACAGGCAGTTGCGGCAGAAGCCGGCAAGGTTCATCAGGTCGATGTTCTGCACATCCTTGCGGCTGTCCAGGTGGGCTACCAGTCGGCGAAAGGCGGCGGCTTCGAGTTCGAGGCGTTGTTGGTCGTTCATAGGGCTCACTTGCTATCAGCGGCTGGCGGCCAGAGTGATCGAAACCGACTCGGCAAAACGCAGCGCGTGGGGTTTGTCTACTTCGACTTCGGCGTACAGCACCGATTCGTTGCTCATCACCAGGTCCAGCAGTTCCTGGGTCAGGCGCTCCAGCAGGGCAAAGCGATTGCCTTCGACGTGAGCGATGATGGCCTTGGTGATGGTGCGGTAGTTCAGGGCGTGGTCGATGTCGTTGTCACGTACGGCTTCCTGGGCGGCATACAGGATGGTCAAGTTGATCAGCACATCCTGCTTGTTGAGGATTTCGTCCTCGTTGATGCCGATAAAGGTGCGCAGGCACAGGTCCTTGACCCGGATACGCGCCATGCCTGGTTGAAGTTGTGGCATTGCTACTTGCTCCGTCCAATCAGTTGCAGGAACTCCATGCGGGTGGTGTTCGACTCGCGAAAGGCGCCGAGCATCACCGAGGTGTTCATGGTTGAATTCTGTTTCTCTACGCCGCGCATCATCATGCACATGTGCTTGGCTTCGATCACCACCGCCACGCCGGCGGCCTGGGTCACGTCCTGGATGGCGTCGGCGATTTGCCGCGTGAGGTTTTCCTGGATCTGCAGGCGTCGGGCGAACATGTCGACAATGCGCGCCAGTTTTGACAGGCCCAGCACCTTGCCGGTCGGAATATAGGCCACATGGGCCTTGCCGATAAAGGGCAGCAGGTGATGCTCGCACAACGAATACAACTCGATGTCCTTGAGGATCACCATCTCGTCATTGTCCGACGCAAACAGCGCGCCGTTGACGATTTCTTCCAGGTTCTGCTCATAGCCATGACACAGGTACTGCATGGCCTTGGCGGCACGCTTGGGCGTATCGAGCAGGCCCTCGCGCTGCGGGTCTTCGCCCAGGCCCTTTAGGATTTCGCGATAGTGGTGGGGCAGGGATAAGGTCATACAACATCCTCAAAAACGGCTTACTTGATATGCCGCCCACCGTTGACGGTCAGGGTGGTACCGGTGACATAGGGGTTGTCCAGCAGGTAACGCACGCTCTGGTAGATCAC
The DNA here is from genome assembly GCF_001728935.1 of Pseudomonas sp. AP42. Classification (NCBI taxonomy): domain Bacteria; kingdom Pseudomonadati; phylum Pseudomonadota; class Gammaproteobacteria; order Pseudomonadales; family Pseudomonadaceae; genus Pseudomonas; species Pseudomonas sp. AP42. The sequence continues at coordinate 10,765 of NZ_LYSO01000127.1, read as the reverse complement.
CTCGGGCCCGGGCTCGATGCCCAGGGCCGACTTGGCCAGGACCTTGGCGCGATAGGTTGCGTCATCGCCTTCGTTGAACATCACCATCGCCGGGGCAATGCCGTTGACCTTGATCAGCGGCGCAAACTGCGCGGCAAACGATAACGTGAGGCTGTCGAGCCCGGCCTTGGTGGCGCAATAGGCGATGTGCTGCCGGCTGCCCTTGCGCACCACGTCATCGCTGATATGCACGATATCGGCGGGTGTCGAACGTTGCAGCAAAGGTGAACAATGCAGGTTGATCAGGTACGGCGCAAGCATGTGCACGCTGAACATGTCGATAAAGGCACGGCTTTCGTCGCCCGGAGTTTCCGCGACCCAGGCTGAAGCGTTGTGGATGATTGCGCGCAAGCTTTGGGTATGGGTTTTCACTGCGCCAATGAAAGCCAGCACGCCGGCTTCGCTGGAGAAGTCGGCAAACACGCCGATGGCGCCTCGCTCACGCAGCGCCTGCACGCCGGGGCGTTCGCTGCGGTAGCTGAACATCACCGATTGGCCCTCATCCAGCAGGCGCTCGGCGCAATGCAGGCCGACACGCTGGCTGGCACCGGTGATCAGGATCGGAGCGTTGGTTGCATTCATGGGAGGCTCAAGTCGCTGGCAGGCTCAAACTATACCAGCGCCCCGGCCTCCCTGTACTCAAGCGGCGGCTTCGGTGACCTTGCGAGGGGGCGAGGGGTGCAGCCAGTTCGCCAGCAGGTGGGTCGACAGCGGTATAAAAAGGTAAACCATCAGCGGGGTCAGGGCAGCGGTGCTCACCAGTACACGGCTGAACAGGTCCAGCTCATTGAGCAGCGAGCCCAGGCCGAAGTTGAACAGCAGCGATACCGGGAAAAATGCCAGCCAGATGGCCACGGCCTGTTTCCAGCGTGGCGGGCGGGCACCTACTGCGCCAAACCAGCCATCGATACCGCTGACACGGTGCTCCGACGGGTCGGCAAACAGCTCGCTGCCACGGCTTAGCCACGCGCCGCGCGAGGCTGAGAATTCCCACGCATGCAGGGTTTTTTCATCGGCAAAGCGGAAGATGATCTGGAACTCATCATCATGAGGCGGCGGGGCCAGCACGCCGGAACCCAGGTAACCGGGGAAGTCAGTCGCCAATTGCTCGCCTTCGCGCAGCCAGGCCATCAACTCTTCGTAGCGACCCTTGGCCACGCGGCGCGCAACCATCAAGGTGACGGGTGAGGTAGACATCGTATATCTCCAAATCAGCAAGTGCGCCGAGCCGGGTAGGCTGTGCACGGACGAAGCTGCGGGGTGGTGCAGCGACGCAAAAGAACAGGCAAGGATTATTCCGGATTTGCCCAAATACGCCAGAAACTTCGGATGGATCGCCGTAGATCTTGAATCATGCAGTTCAATCGGCGTTAAATGGTGTTCAAATTCATACAAGTTTTTAGACCGCTGATGCCCGAAATCACTGCGCCTCTTCGCGAAACGACACCCGACAGCCACACTGACTGCGAGGGGCTGTTTCCGATTCGTGAAGTGGCAAGACTCACAGGTGTGAACCCGGTGACGTTGCGTGCGTGGGAGCGTCGCTACGGTTTGATCCAGCCTTTACGCACCGAAAGTGGGCACAGGCTTTACTCAAGCACCGATATCGACACCGTGCACCGCATCCTCGACTGGATCGAGCGGGGCGTGGCGGTGAGCAAAGTCGGCAAGCTTTTGGCGCGCGACCCACAGGCCAACGAACCGGCCACGGCGTCACGCAGCGATACCGAACTGGAGTGGCGCCAGTGGCAGGCGCAACTGCGGCTGGCCATCAGTGCTTTTGATGATCGTGAGCTCGACCGGTTGTATGGCCAGATCTTCAGCGTCTATTCGACGACCGTGGTGTTCCAAGACATTTTGGTCCCGCTGTGGCAGCAGTTGTTACGTCACCAAGGCCGCTTTGGCCAAGCCAGCGAGTGGCTGTTCTTCGATAACTTCCTGCGCTCGCGCGTCGCACGCTGTCTGCAAATGGCCTGTGCCTCACCCGTGCCCAGGGTGTTGCTGTCAGCCATTGCCGGAGAGTGCCGTGAGCTGGAGTTACTGGTGGCGGGCTTGTTGATGTCGAGTGAGAAGCTGGCGGTCAAGGTCCTGGGCGTTGGCCAGCCACTGGATGAATTGACGCTGATCTGCGAGCGCACCCGACCGCAAGCCTTGGTGCTGTTTTCCAACCACGCCCCTGGCACAGAGTTGGCGTCGCGGCTCAATCGCCTGGCCTTCACCCTCGATTGCCCGTTGTTACTGGCTGGAGAAGCGTCGGACCTGGCAGAGCACAGCCTGGAGGGTTCGTCGATTGGTTGCCTGGGCAATGACGGACGCTTGATGCCGCGCCGCTTGCAGCAACTGCTCAGCGGCCATCTGGGGCCCGAGTCTCAGGCGTGAACGTGCGGATGCACCAGGCGGTGTTGGTGCAGGATGAACTGGCGTAGCCGTTCGATCTCATCGGCATCGCTCTGGCTCAGGCGATAAGCGAACAAGCCTCGGGCGGTTTCGCGCTCCAGCGTGCCGCGCAGGGCGATGCGCTCGTAGCCGGAAGGGCTGAACCACAGGGAAAAGGTCTTCGGCGGTTTGACCCGGCCACGCACTTCTACCAACACACCTTTGAATGACACTTCGTGCACCCACAACGCGCTGGAGTAGCCCTTGATGTTTTCCAGCGCCACCGGCGTTTCAAGGGCCAGGCGCCACGGGCGGATCATCGGCCCGTCTTCAAAAATGCTCGGTACGCCCAGGCGCAAATGCACAGCGTGAAACTCATCTTCCACCAGGTGCAACGGGAAGGTGAGTTGCTGGTTGTCGAACTGCGCCTGGATGGTGACTTGGTCGTGAGCCGCTAGCCGCGTGAGCAAATCGCGAATCTGTGCCCCGCCATTAACCGTCAGGCTCGACCATGCATCCCGCAGGTTGAGCTGCGGGTTGTGCTGCATGTCCTGGATAAAATCCAGTTCGTCCTGCGTCAATAGCGTGTCGCGTTGCATTGATCTAGCTCAAGGCTGAGGCATTAAAAAGCCATTATCGCTCTAAAGACCGCGTTTTTTACAGTTTGTTAAATCCACTCGTCGCCTTGAGTGCCGCGAGCTCGCTCTTGAGCTCGGCCAGCTGGGCTTCCAGTTGGGCGACACGCTGTTGTGCCTTGACTTGAGTAGTGACGTCTTTCTGCACGCCGACGAAATAGGTTTGCTTGTCGACCTCGTTGTACACGGTGGAAAGCGATAGCTCGTTCCAGAAAGGCGTGCCGTCCTTGCGAAAGTTGCGCAGGATCTCCCTGCAGGCGCCGCCGCTGTCGAGCGCGTCACGAATGGCGATCAAGGCCGGTTGGTCGCGGTCGCCCGACTGCAGGAAGCGGCAGTCCTGATACAGGATCTCGTCGAGGGTATAGCCGGTCAGCCGTTCGAAGGCCGGGTTGACGTAGATCAGCGGTTTGTCTTTGCCTTCGCGTTCGGCAACGACGATCCCGTCGTTGGACGCATTGACGACCATTTGCAGCAGTTTGGCGTTAATCATTGAGCGGTCCCTGGCCTGATTTTGACCTTGCCAGTTTATGGCAAGTCTTGAATGTTGCACGGCGCGCACTGAAATATTCCCACAGGCTGCTAATATCCCACGCTTTCACTCAACTACAGGATCAGATTGATGAAAGTCGCCATCCTCTCCGGCTCGGTCTACGGTACGGCTGAAGAAGTCGCTCGCCACGCGCAAGAAATCCTCAAGGACGCAGGTTTCAACGCCTGGCACAACCCTCGTGCCACGCTGGCAGACGTGCAGGCCTTTGCTCCCGAGGCATTCCTTGCGGTGACCTCGACCACCGGCATGGGCGAGCTGCCCGACAATCTGCAACCGCTGTATTCGACCATTCGCGACCAACTGCCCGCCGCCTGGCGCGGCCTGCCAGGTGCAGTCATCGGCCTGGGCGACGCCAGCTACGGCGATACCTTCTGTGGCGGCGGTGAACAAATGCGCGAATTGTTCGCCGAACTGGGTGTCCACGAAGTGCTGCCAATGCTGCGCCTGGACGCCAGTGAAAGCGTTACTCCGGAAGCTGATGCCGAGCCTTGGCTGGGCGAGTTGGTCACTGCGCTGCGCGGTTGAATACCCGAGAGCGCCGTTATTGACGGCGCTTGTTTGACCCATATCTGTACTATTCTCATGACTGACTCGCTCAGTCATCAAGCTGGCTGCCAAGGAAACTCCTTGCGCCTCGGCGTCTGACTAGACTGGCTCTCACTTTAGACACAATAAGAAGTGCGCCAAGGAGGTCATTGCCATGAGCCTAGCCCCTGCTCCATCGCCACAAAACGTCAAAGCCCAGGTCAGCGCCGCCGAATGGCAAACCCGCGTGGACCTGGCGGCCTGTTATCGGCTGGTGGCCATGCACGGCTGGGATGACCTGATCTTCACGCATATTTCGGCGAAGGTGCCGGGCACTGAAGATTTCCTGATCAACCCCTATGGGCTGATGTTCCACGAGATCACCGCGTCGAGCCTGGTCAAGGTTGACCAGGCCGGCAATAAGCAAATGGACAGCCCCTACGAGATCAACCCGGCGGGCTACACCATCCACAGCGCCATCCACGAAGTGCGCCACGATGTGACCTGCGTGCTGCATACCCACACCGCTGCGGGTGTGGCGGTATGTGCGCAAAAGCAGGGCGTATTGCCCATCAGCCAGCAATCGCTGTTCGTGCTGTCGAGCCTTGGCTATCACGCCTATGAGGGCGTGGCGCTCAATCACGAGGAAAAGGCCCGCCTGCAAGCGGATTTGGGCCAGAACAATTTCCTGATGCTGCACAACCACGGCCTGCTGACCTGCGCCGGCAGCATCGCCGATACCTTCCTGATGATGTTCACCTTCCAGCGCGCTTGCGAGATCCAGGTACTGGCCCAGAGCGGCGGCACCGAGTTGATCGCCATCGAGCCGCAGATTCTCGCCGGTGCCAAGGCGATGGTGGCAGCTGTCACAAAAAGCGCCCAAGGTATGGGCGGTGCGCTGGCCTGGCCGGCACTGCTGCGCAAATTGGACCAACAGGACCCCGGGTATAAAAGCTGATGCCACTCGCCGAGATACCGCTCAGAGCCTGGCGCAAGCGCGGCCAGGACTTCGTCTTTCGTGGCCACACCGTGCGGTATTGGGTGGCCGGGCAGGGTGAGCCGTTGCTGCTGATTCATGGTTTCCCCACGGCCAGTTGGGACTGGCATTACCTGTGGCAGCCCCTGGCCCAGCGCAACCTGGTAATTGCCTGCGACATGCTCGGCTTTGGCGACTCGGCCAAACCCTTGAACCACGACTATTGCCTGCTGGAACAGGCCGACTTGCAACAGGCGCTGCTTGAGCACCTGCGCGTAGAGCAGCCGGTGCATGTGTTGGCCCATGACTATGGCGACAGCGTCGCCCAAGAGTTATTGGCCCGGCATTACGAGGGAGGGTTCCAGATGGCGAGTTGTGTATTTCTCAACGGCGGGCTGTTTCCGGAAACCCATCGGCCGGCGCTGGTGCAAAAGCTATTGCTCAGCCCTCTGGGCTGGATGATCGGCCGGGCATTTGGGCGCAATGCCTTGGCCAGCAGTTTCAACCAGATTTTCGGCCCCCAGACGCGACCCAGTGAAAGTGTGCTGGATGATTTCTGGAGTTTGATCAGTTGCAACGACGGCCCGCGTATCCTGCACAAACTCATCGCCTACATTCCCCAGCGCCGTCGTCTGCGCGAGTGTTGGCTGGCGGCCATGCAGCAAGGCGAAGTGCCGTTGCGGGTGATCGACGGCGAAGTAGACCCGATTTCCGGTGCCCATATGGTCGAGCGCTATCGCCAACTGGTGCCTGAGCCCGACACGATAAGGCTGGCCAATATCGGCCACTACCCGCAGATCGAGGCGCCGGTCCAGGTACTCAGGCACTACCAGGCGTTTCGTGAGCGCATCGGCCAGCCTTCACCGCGTGCGGCCTATTCCTGAGCCTGCGCATCATCCCGCTGCCTTATCAGGCACCATTCAGCCCTGGACGTCTTTATTGTGACCAAAGGCTGCCTGCGTGACACTCTGCCTATTCCCATTGTCGCCAGCGGAGTTCGGTATGAGTGAGTCAGTGCAGTTCCAGGATAAGGTCGTGATCGTCACCGGCGCCGGTGGTGGCTTGGGCCAGGCCCATGCGCTGCTGTTCGCCAAGCACGGGGCCAAAGTGCTGGTCAACGACCTGGGTGGCTCAACCCAAGGCGAGGGCGCCAATGCCTCGGCGGCCGACCGGGTGGTGGCGCAGATTCGCGCGGCGGGCGGCATTGCCGAAGCCAACCATGACTCCGTCACCGACGGCGACAAAATCGTACAGAACGCCTTGGATGTTTTCGGCCGGGTCGACGTGGTAGTCAACAACGCCGGGATCCTGCGCGACAAGACCTTCCATAAAATGGATGACAGCGACTGGGACCTGGTTTACCGGGTGCATGTCGAAGGCGCCTACAAAGTCACCCGCGCCGCCTGGCCGCATTTGCGCGAGCAGGGTTATGGCCGGGTGATCTTCACGGCGTCGACGTCCGGTATCTACGGCAACTTCGGCCAGTCCAACTACGGCATGGCCAAGTTGGGCCTGTATGGCCTGACCCGCACCCTGGCGCTGGAAGGGCGCAAGAACAACATCCTGGTCAACGCGATTGCTCCTACCGGTGGCACGCGTATGACCGAAGGGCTGATCCCGCCGCAAGTGTTCGAGCGCCTCAAGCCAGAACTGGTCAGCCCGCTGGTGGTGTACCTGGGCAGTGAAGCCTGTGAGGAAACCGCAGGCTTGTTTGAAGTGGGTGGCGGCTGGATCGGCAAGACCCGCTGGGAGCGTAGTCTGGGTGTGGGTTTTGATCCCGAGGCCGGTTTTTCGCCGGAAGATGTGGCCGCGCACTGGCAGCAGATCTGCGACTTTGAAGGGGCTGCGCACCCCAAGGACAACATCGAGGCGTTGAAGGAAATGATGGCCAACTTGCAGAAGTTCAGCCTCTGATCATTGCCGGTAAATCAATGAATCCCACGGGGCGTCGATGACGCCCCGTTTTATTTTTGGCATAAAAAAGGCCGCTGCATAGGCAGCGGCCGAAGTAAGACGTTGGATCAAGGAGCGACAAATCAACGTCAGTGAACACCGGGAACAGACTGATTACTGGATCAATCCGCTATAAATCAGCTTTTCTCCCTGATGCGGGAGCGGGCTCTTTGCCCTGAAAGCCAGGCAAGAATAATCGGTTGTAACAGAATGAGTAATAGCAAATCGGGACAAGGACTATTACCGGATCGGCAATAATTACAAGGCGTCATCGATTCTTCTGATAACCCTTCATCCATCGCATGCATGCCACCAGGCCAACGCCCGGCCAGAGAGCCCCTTCATCCTTTCGAGCGACAACACGAATACCTCCTTGGTGCGCTTATCGCTCCTCAAGGGCGGCAGTAGGGTGGGGCCTTCTGTCACTCACCGGGGAAGACGCATGACAAAAACAATAATGCGCGCCATCTTCACGCCACAGGCGCTGGCCACTGCGGTTGCGCTGGGCTGCTGTGCCCAGGCGCAGGCTGTTTCGTTCAACATCGGCGAGATCGAGGGGCAATTCGACTCTTCGCTGTCGGTCGGCGCCAGTTGGGGCATGCGCGATGCCGATAAAAGCCTGGTCGGCACCGTCAATGGCGGGACGGGCCAGGCGTCCACCGGGGATGACGGGCGCCTCAATTTCAAGAAGGGCGAGACCTTCTCCAAGATCTTCAAGGGGCTGCACGACCTTGAGTTGAAGTACGGCGACACCGGCGTATTCGTGCGTGGCAAGTATTGGTACGACTTTGAACTCAAGGACGAAGACCGCGAGTTCAAGCCCATCAGCGACCACAACCGCAAGGAAGGCGCCAAATCCAGCGGTGCGCAGATCCTCGATGCCTTCGTCTACCACAACTACTCCCTGGGCGACCTGCCCGGCACCGTGCGCGCCGGCAAGCAGGTGGTCAGTTGGGGCGAAAGTACCTTCATCGGTAATTCCATCAACAGCATCAACCCGATCGACGTGTCGGCGTTCCGCAGGCCCGGTGCCGAGATCAAGGAAGGCTTGATCCCGGTGAACATGCTGTTTGCCTCCCAGAGCCTGACCAATCAACTGACCGTCGAGGGTTTCTACCAGCTGGAATGGGACCAGACGGTGCTCGACAACTGCGGCACCTTCTTCGGCGGGGACGTGGCGGCGGATGGCTGCACCAATAACTACACCGTGGGCAGCCCGGCGATCCGACCGCTGCAACCGGTGGCCGCTGCCTTTGGTCAAGGGTTTGGCGTGACCAATGAAGGCGTGATTGTACGGCGTGCCGGTGACCGCGATGCGCGCGACTCCGGCCAGTTCGGCGCGGCCCTGCGCTGGCTGGGCGATGACACCGAATACGGCCTGTACTTCATGAACTACCACAGCCGCACACCGACCGTCGGCACCCTGACCGCCAATACCAACCTGGCCACCATCGGGCGCATTATCAACACCGCCAACGCCCTGGCGCCCGGCTCCGGTGCTGGTTTGGCGCAAAGCACCCTGCTTGGCCGTGGCCAGTACTACCTGGATTACCCGGAAGACATTCGCCTGTTCGGCGCCAGTTTCTCCACCACCTTGCCCACGGGTACGGCGTGGACCGGTGAGATCAGCTATCGGCCCAATGCGCCGGTGCAGCTCAACACCACTGACCTGACCCTGGCCCTGGTCAATCCCATCGCGGGCCAACTTGCTTCACCCATCCGCAGCAATTTCGGCGACGACAACAAAGGCTACCGCCGCAAGGAAATCACGCAGATCCAGAGCACCATGACTCAGTTCTTCGACCAGGTACTGGGCGCCGAGCGCCTGACCCTGGTGGGCGAAGCGGCGGTGGTGCACGTCGCCGGCCTGGAAGACAAAAGCAAACTGCGCTACGGCCGAGACTCGGTATACGGCGCCTATGGTTTTCAAGGTGACACCGACGGTTTTGTCACCTCCACCTCGTGGGGCTACCGGGCGCGGGCGATCCTTGACTACAACAACGCCATTGCCGGTGTAAACCTCAAGCCCAACCTGTCCTGGTCCCATGACGTCGCGGGCTACGGCCCTAACGGCCTGTTCAACAAAGGCGCCAAGGCCATCAGCGTCGGCGTGGATGCGGACTATCGCAGCACCTACACCGCAAGCCTGAGCTACACGGATTTTTTTGGCGGTGACTACAACACCCTGACCGACCGCGACTTCCTCGCCCTCAGCTTCGGCGTGAACTTCTGATCTGGTTTAAAAGAAGGACAAGACCCTATGCGTAAGATGATTGCAGTGTTGGCCCTGAGCGTATTGGCCACCAACGTAATGGCGGCGGTATCGCCCGAAGAAGCCGCCAAGCTCGGCACTACCCTCACCCCGGTCGGCGCCGAAAAAGCCGGCAACGCCGATGGCTCGATCCCGGCCTGGACCGGCGGTATCCCGAAAAACGCCGGCGCAGTGGACAGCAAGGGCTTCCTGGCTGACCCCTTCGCCAACGAAAAACCGCTGTTCGTGATCACCGCCGCCACGGTGGACAAGTACAAGGACAAACTCTCCGACGGCCAAGTGGCGATGTTCAAGCGCTACCCAGAAACCTACAAAATCCCGGTATACCCCAGCCACCGCACGGTCAACTTGCCGGCGGACATTTACGAGTCGATCAAGCGCAGCGCCGTGAATGTGAAGGCGATCAACGATGGCAACGGCCTGGAGAACTTCACCGGCAACCGTTACTACGCGTTCCCCATCCCGAAGAATGGTGTGGAGGTGCTGTGGAACCACATCACCCGTTACCACGGCGGCAACCTGCGGCGCATCATCACCCAGGCCACGCCCCAGACCAATGGCAGCTACACGCCGATCCGTTTCGAAGAAGAAGTAGCGGTGCCGCAAGCCATCCCGGATATCGACCCGGCCAAGGCCGCCAACGTGCTCAGCTATTTCAAGCAATCGGTCACCGCGCCGGCGCGGCTGGCGGGCAACGTGCTGCTGGTGCATGAAACCCTCGACCAGGTGAAGGAACCGCGCCTGGCCTGGATCTACAACGCCGGCCAGCGCCGGGTGCGGCGTGCGCCGCAGGTGTCCTACGACGGCCCGGGCACCGCCTCCGACGGCCTGCGCACCACCGACAACTTCGACATGTTCTCCGGCGCGCCCGACCGTTATGACTGGAAACTGGTGGGCAAGAAGGAGATGTACATTCCCTACAACAGCTACAAGCTCGACTCGCCGAGCCTCAAGTACGACGACATCATCAAGGCCGGGCACATCAACCAGGACCTGACCCGTTACGAACTGCACCGCGTGTGGGAAGTGGTCGGCACCGTCAAACCCAGCGAGCGGCACATCTACGCCAAGCGCCACATGTACATCGACGAAGACAGCTGGCAAGTCGCGCTGGTGGACCACTACGACGGCCGCGGCCAACTGTGGCGCGTCGCCGAAGGCCATGCGCAGTTCTACTACGACCACCAGGTGCCGGCCTACACCGTGGAAACCCTGTACGACCTGATTGCCGGGCGCTACATCGCGCTGGGCATGAAGAATGAAGAGAAGAGCAGCTTCGTGTTCGGCTTTGCCGCCAAGGCTGCGGACTACACCCCGGCGGCACTGAGGACGGAGGGCGTTCGCTGATTGCGCATCGAAGTGAGGTTGAAAATGTGGGAACTGGCTTGCCTGCGATAGCCATAGGTATCTACACAACGCTGTCGCAATCAACGGTAACC
>NZ_LYSO01000126.1:0-16968 GCF_001728935.1 Pseudomonas sp. AP42 | reverse complement strand
GGTTACCGTTGGGTGGCAGATTTGAGATGTTTGTCGATTGAACCGCCGCCATCGCAGGCAAGCCAGCTCCCACCTTTTGATCTGTGTACTTCAATCAATTTTCTTCAGCCCACAGACTTTTCCGGTGCCCCAAGGGTCAACATCCTTCATGCACCTTTGACCCAGGAGATTCCCTCAAATGACCACCCCCAAAGCCCTGTTGATCCTCCATGGCAAACAAGCCCTCAACGAGGATGTGCGCGCTGCCGTGCTGGCGCGGCGGGAGCAGGGTGGGGAGTTGGCCGTGCGGGTGACGTGGGAGGGCGGTGATGCTCAGCGCCTGGTCAATGAAGCCTTGGCCGCGGGCTACACCCATATCATTGCCGGCGGTGGCGACGGCACCTTGCGCGATGTGGCTGAAGCCATGGCCCATGCCAACACTGACGCCAGCCTGGTGCTGATGCCCCTGGGCACCGCCAATGATTTCGCCAAGGCGGCAGGTGTGCCGTTGGAGCCGGCTGGCGCCCTGGCCTTGCTGGACGTGCAGCCCAGGGCCATCGACCTTGGCCAGGTGGGTGGGCAGATCTTTCTGAATATGGCCACCGGAGGTTTTGGTAGCCAGGTCACGGCCAATACCTCCGAAGATTTGAAGAAGGTCCTGGGCGGTGCCGCTTACCTGTTTACCGGTTTAACCCGCTTCAGTGAATTGAAAGCCGCCTACGGTGAATTGGAAGGCCCGGATTTCCACTGGAAAGGCGAGTTGCTCGCGCTGGGCATCGGTAACGGTCGCCAGGCCGGTGGCGGGCATGTGTTGTGCCCTGGTGCATTGGCTGATGACGGGCTGCTGGATGTCAGCATCCTGCCGGCGCCGCAGGAAGTGGTCGGCACGTTGCGTGAGTTGATGAATAACGGCTGGGGCCTGGACACCATGTTCGTGCGCGCACGCCTGCCGTGGGTGAAGATCAAGGTCGCGCAGGGCTTGTACATTAACCTCGACGGTGAGCCGCTGGAAGGCGACGACCTGCATTTCGAAGCGCTGCCCAAGGCGCTGCGCGTGCACTTGCCGCTGGGGTCGCCGTTAGTCGTCCAGGCTGATGATCTGCTCGCGCACGGCAAATAACACCAGGCCCGCCACATCAAAAATCTGCAAGCGCTTCATGATCTGTGAGCGGTGGGCTTCGACGGTCTTGATGCTCAGGCCCAGGCCGTGGGCAATTTCCCGGGTGGATTTGCCGCGCACGATCAAGCGCAGGATCTCCAGTTGCCGCGCCGTCAGGTTGTGGCTGTGGGCAACAGGCGTGCTGGGGCCCTGGCTGCGGACCAGCGCCTGATTGATCACCGTGTGGGCAATGGCGGGGCTCAGGTAGCGTTCGTTGTTACGCAGCGCTTGCAGGGCGTGTTCCAGTTCGTTGGCGGTGGTGTCCTTGAGCAGGTAGCCGTGGGCGCCAGACTCCAGGGCGCGCATGATCATCTCGGGGTCGGTGTGCATCGACAGGATCAGCACTTTGCACTTGGGGTAGGCGCGCTTGAGTTGCTGCAAGGCATCCAGGCCGCCGGTGTGTTTCATCGACAGGTCCAGCAGCACAATGTCGGGCTGCAGGGCGCTGAATGCCTCAAGCAGTTGCGCGCCATCGCTGGCCTCGCCCACCACGGCGTAGCCGGGGATATCCAGGATCAGTGCGCGCACGCCGGCGCGGATCAAGGCATGGTCATCGACCAGAAGCAAATTGCAGGTCACTGGAGAACCTTATGGGCACTGGCCCGTTCGAGGGCACGGGGTGCCCAGGGGAAAAGTGCGTGGATGCGTGCGCCTTTGCCCGGCTGGCTGCTGACGGACAAGGTGCCGCCCAACTGAAGGGCCCGTTCGCACATGCCGGCCATGCCCCGTTGGCCTACCTTGGCGGGGTCGGCGGCAGGTTCGAAGCCTTGGCCGTCATCGCAGATCATCAGCGACAGCCCTTCAGGCAAGCGTTGCAGGCGCACCAGCAGGTTGTGCGCGTTGGCATGGCGCAGCATGTTGGTGACCGCTTCCTGGGTGATGCGAAAGGCCGCCACGGCCATTTCTTCAGGAATACCGGTGAGCCGTTGCTGGCACTCCAGGCTCCAGCACACCTGGGTATTTTCCAGGGTCTTGAGCAGGTGCGCGCGCAGGCTCGCTTCCAGCCCCAGGCTTGCCAGTTGGCGCGGGTTGAGGATGGCGGACACGTCGCGCACCTTGGCCAGGGTTTCATTGAGGGTGTTGCACAGCACCGAGCAATGGCTTTGCAGGTCGTCGGGCAGGCGACGCTGCAGCCATTCGCTTTGCAGCTTGGCGGCGGTCAGCAATTGGCCGATGTCATCGTGCAATTCGCGGCTGAGGCGGTGGCGTTCGTTTTCCTGGACTTGCAGCAGGCGGTCGGCCAGTTCCTGGGGCTGAAACTTGATGGCGTTGCGCGAGCGCCACTGGTGCAGCGCTACCACCGCCAACGTGGCCAGGTTGAGCAGCACAATCAGTAACGGCAACGGCGCGCCTTGCAGGTAAACCCATAGGCTGACCAGCAATGAACACAGGCACAGGGCAAGGATGAGGCTGCGCGCATGGCAGTGGGACACGAACCTTGCGATGAGTGACTTGAGGCTGGCGTACATAGCGGATGGAGCCAATGAGGGTTCACTGCGCGAAGACCGGTCACGGCGGTTGACTGGGCTCTGTCGAGCGTGCGGTGCCGGATCGTGGTTATCCATAATGAAGTTGCTTCATTTCGAGCGGGGCATGGTACCACCCCTGTTACCGTTGGTCGCCTGGCATATTCCTCGGTCGATATATTAACCACGGAAATGCCCTGGCAGCCCGGCCAGCGCTATTGAGTTGTATTAGTTAGCCTGGTTTGTACAACTTTTAAGGTGCTGGCTAATTGATATTTCTTCAGGCTCTGAAAGCGCTTTCATAGTTGACGTAAAGGGTCGTTTTTAGATAACTCTGATATTAAATACGACCTTTTTTGCTTTAAGACCTCTGTTGTAAACGCGACTGGTGGCCGTAGTCTTTTTGCGGGATCTGCGAAGTCACCGTGGCAATCAACGAAGTTTGCTCACTGTCATCCAGGCCCAGTTCCCCGGTACGGATGTCAATCAGTTCCAGTTGCCAGGCCAGCAACGTCAGGCAGTCGTGCAACGCATCCAGGGCTTGGTCATGCAGTTGCACCGGGCTCACGGCATTGGCGATCAGGTATTGAATATGCCGAGAGAATTCGCTGATCGCCTGCAGGGCCAGGCCGTCAGCCTTTTCAGCCAGTTTGGCCAGGCTGGTTTTCATGCAGTCGATGGCGTCGCTGTCATTGCGGATCAAATGCAGGTGGTTCAGGCATTCCTCGGACTTGGCCAGCAGCATTTCGGCTTCCAGCAAAAACTCGGGAAGTGCGGTTTGCCATTCGTTCGCGCTATTCATCATGCAAGTCTCCACAACTTAAGGTCGGGTGATGAGATGTCGCACCGGGTGAATGGCTTAAAACTAGCGCTGAAATACGACTGGGGCGTGTAGGCTGCTTCCGATAATCCAGTAGGACGGTTATTGAAAAGCTCACGAATGCCGCCTTTAGCCGCTGTTATGCGAGATGACGCAACTTCAGTTGCCGATACGTGAGTGCCTGAAAGGCCCGTAGACCAAGGGCTTGGGTTGGCAAACAAAAGCCTGACTCCATTCATGCAATGAGAATGGCGTCACATTAATGGCTATTAGATATCGCGAATATCAGGTTGGGCCCGATTGCGCATAGGGGAATCCCTTACAAGGCGGAACCGCGCGCCGATTCGAGTGTCGTGCGGGGTCGGTGTAAGCGTTCTGAAGGGTGAATGCAGTAAAGCATGATGTCAGTGTGACATCAATGTGTTTGCGTGGCATTTTAACAGGGTCAAGGTTTGGCGCTTGCCGCCGATAACCGCCTATACGAACCGCACACCCCTTCAGCGCACACCTGCGTGTACACCAGGAGCTTTCAATGGCCGGCATTCTCGACACGGTAGATCAACGCACGCAATTGGTGGGTGAGAATCGCCTGGAAATTCTCATGTTCCGCCTCTTCGGACGGCAATTGTTCGCGATCAACGTGTTCAAGGTGCAGGAAGTGCTGCAACTGCCCAAACTGACCCTGATGCCCCAGCGCCATCCCTTTGTTTGCGGCGTGGTCAACCTGCGTGGCCAGACCCTGCCGGTGATCGACCTGTCCCAGGCCATCGGCATGCGGCCTTTGGTGCCTGGCCCTAACAGCACCATTATCGTCACCGAGTACAACCGCTCGGTGCAGGCGTTTCTGGTGGGCGGCGTGGACCGCATCGTCAACATGAACTGGGAAGCCATCCTGCCGCCGCCGACCAGCGCCGGTCGCCAGCACTACCTCACGGCCATCAGCAAGGTCGATGAGCAACTGGTGGAAATCATCGACGTGGAAAAAGTCCTCGCCGAGATCGTGCCCTACAACGCCAAGGTCTCCCGGGACAAACTTGAAGACCCGGTGCTGGAGCGTGCCCGTGGTCGCGAAGTACTGCTGGTGGATGATTCCAACGTGGCCTTGTCGCAGTTGCGTGACACCCTGGGCCAGTTGGGCGTGAAGATGCACATTGCCAGCGACGGCCTCAAGGCTCTGAACATGCTCAAGGCCTGGGCCGACAGCGGCCAGGTGATGACCGACAAACTGCTGATGATCTTCACCGACGCCGAAATGCCCGAGATGGATGGCTACCGCCTCACCACCGAGATCCGCAACGACCCGCGCCTGCGTGGCCTCTATGTGGTGATGCACACGTCGCTGTCGGGCAGCTTCAACGACTCGATGGTCAAGAAGGTCGGCTGCGACAATTTCCTCTCCAAATTCCAGCCGGACAAGCTGGTGGACGTGGTGCGTCAGCGTCTGATGTTGGACGAAATGCCCGCCTGACTTTAGGATGACACTTTGTTTCCTAGGAAGGCAGGCCCATGCTGCGTCTCAGCGCGTTGTACCGTTACCCCTTGAAGTCCGGCAAGGCCCAAGCCTTGCAGCAGATTGGCCTGGATACACTCGGGTTGGACGGGGATCGACGCTGGATGCTGGTGGATGAAGCCAGCGGGCGGTTCCTGACGCAACGGGCGGTGGCGAAGATGAGCCAGCTCTCGGCGTTGTGGAACAGCAGCGGGGGCTTGACCCTGAGTTCGCCGGGCTACGCGCCGTTGGACGTGGCATTGCCGGGCAGCGCCAGCGAACTGCGCGGTGTGACCATCTGGCGTGACACCCTGCGCGTGCCGGATGCTGGCGATGAGGCTGCGGCCTGGGTCAGCGAGTTCATCGGCAAGCCGACGCGCCTGGTGCAACTGCCCCTGGAACGTGCGCGCACCACCGAAGCCGGGTATGGCAAGGATGACGACAAGGTCGGCTTCGCTGACGGCTACCCGTTGCTGTTGATCGGCCAGGGCTCCCTCGACGACTTGTGTGAAAAGATCGGCCGCCCGATGCAGATGCTGCGTTTTCGTCCCAACCTCGTCATCGAAGGCGCCGAGGCCTTCGCCGAAGATGGCTGGAAGCGCGTGCGCATCGGCGAGGTGGAGTTTCGGGTGGTCAAGCCGTGCTCGCGGTGCATCCTCACCACCATCGACCCCCAGACCGGCGAACGCAGCCCCGACCGGGAGCCCTTCGCCACGCTGGAAACCTACCGCAAGACCGAAAAGGGCGCGATGTTCGGCCAGAACCTGGTCAACGATGGCGTTGGTCGCCTGGAAGTCGGCATGCCGGTAACGGTGCTGGAATAAAAAAAGCCCGTCTCGTGGGAGACGGGCTTTTTGCGTGCGGCGGGTATTGCTTAGCCGCGGTATTCACACAGGTAGGCAGTATCCACCGCAACCTTCAACTGGAACTTGCTGTTGGCCGGGACGTGGAACTGGCTGCCGGCGGCGAAGGTTTCCCAGTCGCTGCTCTCAGGCAGCTTCACGGTCAGGGCGCCCGACACCACGTGCATGATTTCGCGTTGGGCGGTGCCGAATTCGTATTCACCCGGAGCCATCACGCCGATGGTCGCTGGCCCTTCTGCGGTGCCGAAAGCGATCGACTTGACGGTGCCGTCGAAGTACTCGTTGACTTTGAACATGGGTGAATCCTCGGAAAAAGGTCAAGGCTTACGCCAACCACTGTAGGAGCGAGCTTGCTCGCGAAAAACCTGAGAACACCGCGTTTAACCCGAGGCGCTGCGTTTTCGTTGGCGATCTTCGCGAGCAAGCTCGCTCCTACAGGGCAGCAGGAAAATGGTTGGCCAGTATGCCCAAGGCTGCAAGCGCTGCCTAGACTGGCAAAATCAAGGGCAGCAGGCGCGCGGTATTGCGTGCATCCTCCAGGGCGCGATGCTGCTGGCCATTGAATTGCATCCCGGCCAATTGCAGCGCCCCATTGAGCCCCAGCGGTTTTTCCAGACGCCGGGCCTTGGCAAAGCGTTGCTTGAGGTTCACATGCGGGGTGTCGCCCAGGGCGCTGGCGAGACCATGGCGCTGCCACTCCAGCTCAAGCTGCACGCGGTCATAATCCCCCCAACTGGCCCAGCCTTCCAGGCGTGGCTGATGTTGGCCCAGCCAGCGCTCGAACAGCGGCCATACCTCGGTGATCGGCGCGGCCATGTCGATATTGGCCTGGGTGATATGGGTGAGTTTGCGGCAAAAGGGCGTCAGCAATGGCCGCCGCAAGGGCCGCACAAAGCGCTGGAAGTGGTCCAGTTCGCGGCCCTGGCGGTTGACCAGGCTGGCGCCGATCTCGATGACTTCCATCTCCGTCACGGGCCAGCCGCCGTCATCCGTTGTGGCTTCAAGGTCAATAATCAGCCAATGAGGCATGGTGCAGGTTCCCGTACTCGTCCCTTCCTGATGGGGATAGAGCGTAGCCCGGCCCTGTAGTTCCGCCTAGGGGCGTTATTGGATCTCGAGCAAAACCTGGCGGTTGCGCACCTGATCGCCCGTCACGACGCGCAGTTCCTTGACCGTGCCATCGATACCGGCCTTCAACGGGTGCTCCATTTTCATCGCTTCAAGCACCAGCAAAAGCTGGCCTTTGCTGACGTTTTCACCGACGCACACCCGTATATCGACGATGGCGCCGTCCATGGGGGCCTGGACCGTGCCGCTGCTGGCATCGGCAGGGCGGCTGGCAACTTGCTGGGTGCGGTCGGTGACGGTCAGCCCTGGCAGCCACAGCCGGTTGCCGTCCAGGTGATAGGCGATGCGGCGGCGAACCCCTTTGATGACAAAGGTGGCGTGGCGACCGTCGGTGGTGAGTGGCAGGTCGTCAATGGTCACGCTATGGAGTTGGCCGTTGATCTCCAGGCGGTATGTCACCGGGGCACTCGCCGTGTTGCGCCAGCGTGCGAGGGGGTGTGAGTGCTGGTTGGCGCTGTGTTGATAAAACAGCGCGGCGGCCAGCGAGAGCTGTTCAGCGGTCGCTGTGTGCTGTGGGATGACGCTGAAATGTTCGGCGATCAAGCCCGTGCTGAAGTCGCCGGCGATAAAGTCCGGGTGCTTGAGCAGGTCGATGAGCAAGCGCTGATTGGTCGCCATGCCGAGTAACACCGTGTCTTCCACGGCCCGCAGCAATTTCCGCCGGGCTTCTTCGCGGCTGGCGCCGTGGGCGATGATCTTGCCCAGCATCGGGTCGTAGAACGGGCTGATGGTTTGGCCTTCACGCAAGCCATGGTCGATGCGCACGCCGGGGGCGGGTTCCCAACGCAACACGTCACCGGTTTGCGGCAGGAAGCCCTGGGCCGGGTCTTCGGCGTACAGGCGCACTTCCATGGCGTGGCCGGTCAGGGTCACCTGTGATTGGGTGAGTGGCAGCGCTTGCCCGGCGGCGATCTGCAACTGCCAGTCCACCAGGTCGAGGCCGGTGATCATCTCGGTGACGGGATGCTCCACTTGAAGGCGCGTGTTCATTTCCAGGAAATAGAACTGGCCGTTGCGGTCGAGCAGAAACTCCACGGTGCCGGCACCCACATAGTTCACCGCCCGCCCGGCCTTGAGCGCGGCTTCGCCCATGGCCTGGCGCAGTTCGGGCGTCATCACGGGGCAGGGCGCTTCTTCGATGACTTTTTGATGGCGGCGCTGGATCGAACAGTCGCGCTCGCCGAGGTAGATGAGGTTGCCATGGCGGTCGCCGAACAGTTGCACTTCCACGTGGCGCGGGTCGATCAGCGCCTGTTCGAGGATCAGTTCGTCGCTGCCGAACGCATTCATGGCTTCCGAGCGTGCGGTGCGCAGTTGCTCCAGCAACTGTTCGCGCTGGTGCACCAGGCGCATGCCACGCCCACCGCCACCGGCGCTGGCCTTGATCATCAGCGGGAAGCCGATGCGCTCGGCTTCCTGCTGCAAGGTGGCGTCATCCTGGGCACTGCCCTGGTAGCCGGCGATGCAGGGCACGCCGGCGTCGAGCATGGCGAGTTTGGACAGGCGTTTGCTGCCCATCAGTTCGATGGCCTCGACGCTGGGGCCGATGAAGGTGAGAGTGGCCTGTTGGCAGGCGCGGGCGAAGTCGGGGTTTTCGGAGAGGAAGCCGTAGCCGGGGTGGATGGCGTCGGCGCCGGTCAGTTGTGCGGCGGTGAGGATGGCCTGTGTGTTCAGGTAGGACTGGTGTACGGGCGCCGGGCCGATGTGCACGGCTTCGTCGGCCATCTGTACGTGCAGGGCATCGGAATCTGCGTCGCTGTAGACGGCCACGGTGCGATAGCCCAGGGCCTGGGCGGTGCGCTGGATGCGGCAGGCGATTTCGCCGCGGTTGGCGATCAGGATCTTGGTGAATGCGGGCATTGGGTTATCCCTTGGCTGATGGGGTGTTTGTTCTGGCCTCTTCGCGAGCAAGCCCGCTCCCACAGGTTGGAATGCATTTCAAATGTGGGAGCGGGCTTGCTCGCGAAGGCGTCATTTGCACCACCGAGGCTTTCGCTTCTGCACAAACGCCTGCGTCCCCTCAACCCCTTCCTCACTCCTCACCGCCTCGGCAAACCACTGCGCCCCGCGATCCAGCACGGTCTCAAGCGGCTCATCCACACTGGCCAACAATAAGGCCTTGGTCCGCGCATTCGCCCCCGGCGCACACTGCAACACCTGCCCCAATACCTCATCCACCCGCTGCGCCAATGCCTGCGAGTCGTGCTCGACAAAATGCACCACGCCCAACCGCCCTGCCTCCACCCCATCAAACCGAGCCGCCGTCAGCGCCAGGCGCCGCGCGTGGGTAAGGCCAATACGCTTGACCACAAACGGCGCAATCTGCGCCGGCAGCAACCCCAGGCGGGTCTCAGGCAAGCCGAACTGCGCCTGGCCCGCTGCAATCGCAATATCACTCACGCACGCCAGCCCGAACCCACCGCCCAGCACCGCGCCTTGCAGCACCACGATCACCACTTGCGCCAGCGCCTGAACCTCTTGCAGCAAGGTGCCAAACGCACGGTTCAATGCTTGCAACTGACCCCCGGCGCCGGCCAGATCCTTCACATCGGCCCCCGCGCAAAAATGCCCGCCCGCGCCGCTGATCACCACGGCACGCACCTGGCTGTCCAACTGCGCCAGTACAGCACGCAGTTCATTGACCATTTCAAGGCTCATCGCATTGCGGCATTCGGGGCGGTTGAGGGTGATGTGCAGCACGCCGTTATGGGCTTCGAGCAGCAAGGTATTCATGGCTTTTTACCGGGCAGGGTGCCCATCAGTTTGCAGATGATGCCCAGCATGATTTCGTCGGCACCGCCGCCAATCGACACCAGGCGCACGTCGCGATAGGCGCGGGCCACCGGGTTGTCCCACATGAAACCCATGCCGCCCCAATATTGCAGGCAACTGTCGCTGACCTCACGGCCCAGCCGCCCGGCCTTGAGCTTGGCCATTGAGGCCAGCCGCGTGACGTCCTGGCCCTTGATGTACTGCTCGGTGGCCTGGTAGACCAAGGCGCGCAGGCATTCGATTTCGGTGGCCAGTTCCGCCAGGCGGAAGTGGATCACCTGGTTATCAATGAGCGCTTTGCCGAAGGTCTGGCGCTCTTTGCAGTATTCGATGGTGCTGTCGATGCAGTGCTCCAGGCCCTTGATCATATTGGCCGCGCCGAACAGGCGTTCTTCCTGGAACTGCAACATCTGCATCATGAAGCCCGCGCCCTCGTGGCCGATGCGGTTGCGTTGCGGCACGCGCACGCCATCGAAAAACACCTGGGCGGTCTCGGAGCTGTGCATGCCGAGTTTTTCCAACGGCGGGCTGACGCTGATGCCGGGGCTGTTCATCGGCACCATGATCAGCGACTTGTTGATATGCGGTTTGTCGTCGGACGTGTTGGCCAGCAGGCAGATGAAGTCGGCGCTGGGCGAATTGGTGATCCACATCTTGCTGCCGTTGATCACATAGTCGTCGCCCTCCTTGCGCGCATGGGTCTTGAGCCCGGCCACGTCGGAGCCGGCACCGGTTTCCGAGACGCCGATGCAGCCGACCTGTTCGCCGCTGATGGCTGGGCGCAGGAACTCCTCGCGCAGTTCATCGGAGCCGAAGCGCGCCAAGGCAGGGGTGCACATGTCGGTCTGCACGCCGATGGACATGGGGATGCCGCCGCAGCGGATGGTGCCGAACTCTTCGGCGGCGACGATGGAATAGCTGTAGTCCAGGCCCATGCCGCCGAATTTTTCCGGTTTGGAGATGCCCAGCAGGCCGAGGTCGCCGGCTTTGCGGAAGATCTCGTGAATGGGAAAACGCCCGGCTTTTTCCCATTCATCCACGTGCGGGTTGATCTCGCGGTCGACGAAGGCGCGCACGGTGCGGCGCAGTTCCTGGTGTTCCTGGGTGAAGATCATTTTTATTGTTCTCCTGATTAGAAGCGCGCCACACCAAAGCTGTTCGGTTGCAGTTGCCGCCGTTCGGCTTCGTGACAGATATCCAGCAAAAAACCGAGCAAGGTGCGGGTGTCCCGTGGATCAATCAGCCCGTCGTCCCACAGGTTGGCGCTGCCGTAGAGGGCGGTGGACTGGCTGTCGAGTTTCTGCGCGGTGACCTGTTCGAGCATGTCGAGCACCTTGGGGTCGGGCACCAGGCCGTCCTTGAGTTGCTTGGCCTCGGTGACAATGCGCAGCACTTTGCCGGCCTGTGCGCCGCCCATCACCGCGGTGCGGCTGTTGGGCCAGGCGAAGATAAAGCGCGGGTCCAGGCCGCGGCCGCACATCGCGTAGTTGCCAGCACCGTAGGAGCCACCGACCACGATAGTGAGTTTAGGCACACGGGCGTTGGCCACTGCCTGGATCATCTTCGCACCGTGTTTGATCACCCCTTGCTGTTCCGACTCGGTGCCCACCATGAAACCGGTGGTGTTGTGCAAAAACAGCAGCGGCGTGCGGCTCTGGTCGCACAGCTGGATAAACTGCGCGGCTTTGCTCGCGCCCTTCGGCGTGATGGGGCCGTTATTGCCAATCACCCCCACGGCACGCCCCTGGATGTGCAAATGGGCGCAGACAGTGTGGGGGTCGAACTCACCCTTGAATTCCAGCAGGTTGGAACCGTCGGCCAGGCGCGCCAGGATTTCGCGCACGTCGTATGGTTTTTTCGGGTCATCGGGGATCAGCCCCAACAGCTCTTCAATCGGGTACAGCGGTTCGCGATAGGCGCGTTGGGGGGCCTGCGGCAAGCGGTCATTCCAGGGCAGCAGGCCCACAATCTCACGCACGATCCGCACGCCATCGGCATCGTCCTGGGCCAGGTACTCAGCGGTGCCGGCGGTTTGCGCGTGCATCTGCGCGCCACCCAGTTCTTCATCGGTGGCGATTTCGCCGGTGGCGGCCTTGAGCAACGGTGGCCCGGCGAGGAACAGCTTGGCCTTGCCGCGCACCACCACCACGTAATCCGACAGGCCCGGCTGATACGCACCGCCGGCCGTGGCCGAACCATGCACCACGGTGATCTGCGGCAAGCCCATGGCCGACATGCGCGCCTGGTTGGCAAAGCTGCGTGCGCCTTCGACGAAAATCTCGGCGGCGTAGTTGAGGTTGGCGCCGCCGCTTTCGGCGAGGGTCACCACCGGCAATTTGTTCTCCATGGCGATCTGTTGCAGGCGCAGGGATTTCTTCAGCCCGGAGGGGGAAATGGTGCCGCCCTTGATCGCGCTGTTATTGGCCACCACCAGCATGCGCACGCCGCTGACATAGCCGATACCGGCGATCAGCCCGCCACCGGCGGCGCTGCCGTCCTTGTCGTCGTGGAGTTTGTAGCCGGCCAGGCTGGCCAGTTCCAGGAACGGCGCGCCGGGGTCCAGCAGCAGGTTGAGGCGCTCACGGGGCAGCAATTGGCCGCGCTTGTCGAACTTGGGCTTGGCTTCCTGGGCCTTGGCCAGCAGGGTGTGTTCCAGCTGGCGCAACTGGGTGATGGACGCCAGCATGGCTTCGCGGTTTTGCGCGAACGCTGGGCTGTTGGGGTCGATCAGGGTTTCAATGGTTGGCATGGCGTTATTGCTCCGCCTTGAGCACATCCGGCAGGTAGGCTCGGTGGAACCCATTGAACGGCTTGCTCGGTGCCTGCGCTTTGTGCAGCGGCCATGCGCGGCTGCCCAGGCTCGCGGCGCCGTCGATGCGCAGGGTGCTGCCGCTGATAAAGGCCGCAGCCGGGCTGAGCAGGAAGACGATGGCCGCGCTGACTTCCGACTCGGTGCCGATGCGCTTGAGCGGCACATGCTCACGCAGGGTGGGAATCACCGCCTTGAACGCGCCTTCGTAAGTGTCCATGCCGCTGGAGGCGATCCAGCCAGGCGCCACGGCGTTGACGCGCACCCCGGCATAGCCCCACTCAAACGCGGCGGTCTTGGTGAAGTTGTCCATGCCGGAGCGCGCCGCGCCGGAGTGGCCCATGCCGGGCATGCCGCCCCACATGTCGGCGAGCATGTTGACGATTGCGCCGCCGTGCTTGCTCATCGACTGGTTGAACACCTCCCGGGCCATCAGGAAACCGCCCACCAGGTTGGTGCGCAGTACGGTTTCAAAGCCCTTTTGATTGATCGCGGCCAGTGGCGACGGGTATTGGCCGCCGGCGTTATTCACCAGGCCATGAATGGGGCCGTGGTCGTGCAGAACTTGCGTGACCAGTGCCTTCACCGCCTCTTCATCGCGGATATCACAGGCCTGCCAATGGGCGAGGCCACCGTCTTCGGTAATTTCCTGGGCTACCTGCTGCAACTTGTCCGGCTTGCGCCCCACCAGGATCACGCGGGCGCCCAGGGCCGCCAGTTCATGGGCGGTGCAGCGGCCAATGCCACTGCCGCCACCGGTGACGATCAGGGTGTGCCCCTGGAACAGGTCGGCTTTGAAGATCGAATCGAAGGCCACGGCGACAGTCCTTTAGCTGAGTTGGTCGGCAATGTGCTGCGGTACGGCGATGGGGATTTCCAGCAGTTGCTGGGCGAAGGCCTTGCCCTGGGGGTCGATGCGCAGGCTGGCGATGCCGCCACCGCCCAAGGCGTTTTCCAGCAGGAAGTTGAGGCTGTGGCTGCCGGGCAAGTACCAGCGTTCGACGCGGCCATGGATCGGGTCGAGCACGTGGTCCATCCAGTCGACGATCACCTCCGGGGTCAGGGCTTCGGCGATCCACGGCAGGTAGTCGGGGTGGCGGGCGATCACCCCGATATTGCTGTGGTTGCCCTTGTCACCGGAGCGCGCCACGGCGAGTTTGACCAGCGGCACGCTGGCGTCGGCACGGCCCTGGGGCTTGGCCGGCTCGATGGGCGCGGCCGGCGTGAGCAGGGGCGCGCAGGCGGGCAACTCAACGGCATGGCGTTGGCCCTGGTAATCGATGGCGACGGTGCAGGACGATTTGTCGATCAGGAACGAAAACAGCCGGATCAGCGGGTACACCGTCGGCCGCCCGCCGACAATGCCGGTCAGGCCCGGCGCCATGCCGGTGGCCGCCTGGGCGATCTCGCGCGCGAACAGCACCAGCGCCTGCTTGCTCGGGTGCCGCACCGCCAGCTTCACCACCACTTCACGGCAATCCACACGCCGGGCATGGGCGCCGTAGGTGGCTTCGCTGCCCAGCAGTTCGATGTTGACGTCGGTGTAGGGGGGCCAGCCGCGCTGGCTGAACAGCTCTGATGTTTTGTTGATGAGCGCCTGGCTGACCCGCTTGGCCTTGGCTACCGCGTCGATGCCGGCGATCAGGCAGCTGGCGGTACAGCGAAAGCCATCGGGGTAGGTGGCGCTGACCTTGTACTGGTCGGTGGGTGGCAGGCCTTTGGCGCCGTGCAGGCGCACCGCGTGTTTGCCTTGTTGCTGCAGTTTGACCTGGCTGAAATCGCAGATCACGTCCGGCAGCACATAGGCGCGCGGGTCACCGATTTCATACAGCAGTTGTTCGGACACGCTGAGTTCGCTGATCAGGCCGCCGCTGCCCTCGACCTTGTTCACAGTGAACTGGCCGTCGGCGCTGACTTCGACGATGGGGAAGCCGATGTGTTCGTAGTCGGGCACGTCACGCCAGTCGGTGAAGTTACCGCCGGTGCACTGCGCGCCGCACTCGATGATATGCCCGGCCAGGGCGGCCTGGGCCAGGTGATCGTAGTCCTGCCACGACCAGTTGAATTCATGCACCAGTGCCGCGCTGACCACTGCGCTGTCGACCACGCGGCCGGTGATGACAATATCGGCGCCGAGCCCCAAAGCCTGGGCAATGCCCGGTGCGCCGAGGTAGGCATTGGCGGACACGCACAGGGGCGGCAGTGGGGCACCGTTGAACATGTCGGTGACAGGCGGCAGCTGTTTGAGTTGAGGGTGCAGGTCATCGCCGAGCAACACGGCGATTTTCAGCGGGATGTGCGCGTTATCGCAGGCCGCTTGCAGGGCGGCGGCGCAGGCTTGGGGGTTGATGCCGCCGGCGTTGCTGATCACCCGAATGCCCTGACGTTGGATATCCGCCAGCAAGGGCGTGAGCACCTCGACAAAATCCGTGGCGTAGCCGGCCTTGGGGTCTTTCAGGCGGGCACCGGCGAGGATCGACATGGTGACTTCCGCCAGGTAATCGAACACCAGGTAATCCAGGGCGCCGCCCTGCACCAATTGGGCTGCGGCGGTGCAGGTGTCGCCCCAGAAGGCGCTGGCGCAGCCGATACGTACCGTCTTGCTCATGAGAAATCCTTCCTCCAAGGGCTGGCGTCGAGACTACCAAGCAAGCGCTTGGTTTGTAAACTCCAGTCACAAGTTTTACCCAAGCGCTTGCTTGGGTGGCAGTCACGGCCTAAATTGCCGGCCAAGACGACAGTAGACGTGAAGGAGAGCAGCATGGATGAGCACAAAGCCCTGGGGGTGATGCGCACCATGGTCGACGCAGGCCAATTGACCGACCCCGAGAGCGCCCGCGGCAAGTTGCTGCAAACCGCGGCTCATCTGTTTCGCAACAAGGGGTTCGAGCGCACCACCGTGCGAGATCTGGCCGGCGCCGTGGGCATCCAGTCCGGCAGCATCTTTCATCACTTCAAGAGCAAGGATGAGATCTTGCGTGCGGTGATGGAGGAAACCATCCACTACAACACCGCGATGATGCGCGCTTCACTGGAGGAGGCGAACACGGTGCGCGAACGCGTACTGGCGCTGATCCGCTGCGAGTTGCAGTCGATCATGGGCGGCAGTGGCGAGGCCATGGCGGTGCTGGTCTACGAATGGCGCTCGCTGTCGGCCGAAGGCCAGGCGCACGTGCTGGCCCTGCGTGACGTGTATGAGCAGATCTGGTTGCAGGTGCTGGGCGAGGCCAAGGCCGCTGGCTACATCCGGGGCGATGTGTTTATCACCCGGCGCTTCCTCACCGGCGCTTTGTCATGGACCACCACCTGGTTTCGCGCCCAAGGCAGCATGACCCTTGAAGAGTTGGCCGAAGAGGCCTTGTTGATGGTGCTGAAGGCGGACTGAAGCGCAAGCCATTAATTTGCTGGCGAAAGTTGTCTCCCCCGGTAAAAACGCCTAGCTTATCGGCATTGAACTCTTCAACGGTGTGTGCCTCGATGTTTTCGCCATGGCGGCTGGCTGCAGGACTTACTTTATGGGCACTGGGCACCGCCGCGTGGACGCAGGCCGGTGCCGCGCAGTTGGTGAGAATCGGTGCGGCGCACTTTCCGCCCTACACCGTGCGCCCCGAGCAAGGGGCCGACACCGGGTTGTTGCCGCAATTGGTCGAAGCGTTGAACGCTGCGCAAACCGATTACCAGTTTGTGGTGGTGCCTACCTCGATCCCCCGACGTTTTCGCGACTTCGAGCAAGGCCGGGTCGACATGGCGATCTTCGAAAACCCGGCCTGGGGTTGGCAGAATATTGCCCATACCAGTGTTGATATGGGGCTCGAAGATGCGGAAATTTTTGTCGCTCAGCGTCAGCCCGGGCGCGACCAGAGTTATTTTTCTGACCTTACCGGTAAACGTCTGGCGGTGTTCAGTGGGTATCACTATGCCTTTGCTGACTTCAATCCTGATCCCAAGAACATGGCCGAGCGTTTCAATGCGACGTTGACGTACTCCCATGACAGTAATCTGCTGATGGTTGCTCGTGGGCGTGCGGACATTGCGTTGGTTACCCGTTCGTACCTGAGTGATTTCATGGTGCGTAACGCGGACATGGCGGGGAAGTTTTTGGTGTCGGAGCGTATTGACCAGGTATATCACCACTATGCGTTGCTGCGGCCAAAGGCACCGATCACCGGGCCGGCGTTTGCCGGGTTGCTCAAGGGGCTGCGTGATAATGGCCAGATGTTGAAGATTTTCGAGCCGTATCGAATTGATGTGATGCCACTGCCTTGAAATCTCAGTAAATAAAAGCCTTCGGGGCCAGTGGGATCAACTGTGGGAGCTGGCTTGCCTGCGATGACGGCCTACCAGCCGACACCTATCTACCTGACACCCCACGATCCAACTGTGGGAGCGGGCTTGCTCGCGAAGGCGGCCTGACAATCAACACAGTTGGACGGGGTACATATCCGTTATTTAGGTAACGGCCACTTAGGGTTCCGCTCTGACA
>NZ_LYSO01000125.1:0-17052 GCF_001728935.1 Pseudomonas sp. AP42 | reverse complement strand
TTTGGTTACTTTCGCGCTTTTCGAAAGTGACCCGCCGTTGGGCGGAACCCTAAGTGGCCGTTACCGCAGCAATGGATATGTACACAATCCAACTGTGTTGACTGGCAGGCCGCCTTCGCGAGCAAGCCCGCTCCCACAGTTTGATTGTGGGGTGTCAGGTAGATAGGTGTCGGCTGGAAGGCCGCCATCGCAGGCAAGCCAGCTCCTACATTTGGATCCTGGGGTGCCAGGTAGATAGGCGTCGGCTGGGAGGCCGTCATCGCAGGCAAGCCAGCTCCCACAGGTTCAGCGTCGCGACACAAAGGCCCCATCCCAACCGGACAAACCAGCTCAATCGCAGTATGGTTGCCCTCTCACCACTCCCCAGGAAACACCGGTAATGCTGTTTGTCGTCATGCTCGGGGGCAAGCACCCGCGGGCCAGGATCGAAGTACACGATGTGGTATTCGCAGTGGCCGATACCCTGCAAGCCACCTACCCGCAATTACGCGACGCCTGGTTTGGCAGCCCCAAAGGCGTACACATCGATTCATGGATGGCCGTCGATGGCGTCGATGGCTGGAAGGTTGAACTGAGCCACCTGGCGCCCCACGGCGATGCGCCGCGCCTGTACTTCATCAACCTCGGCGGCTACGAGGCCAATAGCTTCGGCGAAGCCCATCACTACCTGCTGGTGGTCGCCCATCACAAACAGGAGGCCATGCGCAAAGGCAAGCAACAGATGCTGAGTCACTGGTCCCAGTCCCACACCGACGCGGTGCTGGATATCGACGATTGCCTGCCCATCGACCTGGTGGACGGCCGCTATATTCACCTGGTGCAAGCGGCGCACCGACCGATCGTGCAGCGCAATGACTATCTCGTGCTGCCTTGAACCGGCAGGGCCTAAACAGTGGCGACTTAAAACCCAGTGGAACTTTGCCGAGAAATAACCGCCTGAATCCGGTACGCTCACCGTTTTTTACTCTAGGAGTTACTCACCATGGCCAAAGCCACCGCCCGTCACATCCTCGTTGCCACTGAAGACAAGTGCAACGAACTCAAAGCCCAAATCGAAGGCGGCGCTGATTTCGCAGAAGTCGCTAAAGCCAACTCCAGCTGCCCATCCAGCCGCCAAGGCGGTGATCTCGGTTCGTTCGGCCCAGGCCAGATGGTCAAGGAATTCGACACCGTGGTCTTCAGCGCCCCGGTCAACACCGTGCAAGGCCCGGTAAAGACTCAGTTCGGCTACCACCTGCTGGAAGTCACCAGCCGCCAGGATTGATTCAATCTGCGCTGATGCTATAAACAACGGCCCGCCCTCTGGCGGGCCGTTGTGCATCTGATGACTGGCGATGCCCAGGCCGTTAGCGTACAAATCCTTATTATTCTTTACCCGGCGCTCAAGGCTGATAATGCGATTGGCTTTTTCATCTCTGCTCTGCTCCACCCTGGCCTTGCTAATGGCCAGCACTGCGGTGATCGCGGCCCCGCAAACCTACTTGACGGTATACGGCGAGCCGGCCAAGTACGCCGAAGGTTTCAGCCATTTCGACTACGCCAACCCCAACGCCCCCAAGGGCGGCAGCCTGCGGCGTTCGGCGCTGGAGGTGGGGCGCTTTGACCATGTGCTGCCGTATATCGACAAAGGCATCGGCGTGTCCCAGGTCGACGGCTGGGTGTACGCGCCCTTGGCGTTGCGCTCGTTGGATGAGCCTTACACTGTCTATGGCCTGGTGGCGCAAAAGATGGAACGCGCCGACGACGGCCTGTCGCTGCGCTTCTACCTGAACCCCAAGGCGCGTTTTGCCGATGGCACGCCCATTACCGCGCAAGACGTACGCTACAGCTTTGACGTGCTGATGACCCAAGGCAGCCTGCGCTATCGCACGTTGTTTGCCGACGTCAAACACGTCGAAGTCGAAGGCGAACGCCAGGTGCGCTTTGACTTTTCCAGCAACGAAAACCGCACCCTGCCCCTGGATATCGCCACCTTGCCGGTGTTCCCCGAGCACTGGTGGAAGACCCGCGACTTTGCCAACGGCGGCGGTTACGAAGCCCCGCTGGGCAGCGGCCCGTATAAGGTCAGCAAGATCGACTCCGGCAGCACCATCACCTTCACCCGCGACCCCGACTGGTGGGGCAAGGACTTGCCGGTCAGCCGTGGCCTGTACAATTTCGATTACCTGAGCCTGGAATACTTCGGCGACACCGAAGTGGCGCGCCAAGTGCTGCGCGGTGGTGCCTACGACTTCAACCGAGAATTCTCTGCCACTGGCTACTCCATCGGCTACAACGGCCCGGCCCTGGACGATGGCCGCCTGCAGCGCGCGCACCTGGCCAAGGAGATGCCGCAGCCGGCCCAGGGCTATGTGTTCAATGTGCAAAAACCGATGTTCAAGGACCGGCGCGTGCGCCAGGCCCTGGCGATGCTGTGGGATTTCGAATGGGCCAACCGCCAGATGATGCGCAACCTGTACATCCGCCAGCAGAGCTATTTCTCCAATAGCCCATTGGCCGCCAGCCAGTTACCCACTCCGGAAGAACTGGCGATCCTCGAACCTCTGCGCGGGCAGGTTCCCGACGAGGTGTTTACTCAGGTGTTCAAGGCCCCGGTCACCGATGGCAGTGGCATGATCCGCGATAAACAGCTGCAAGCCTTGGCCCTGCTGGAAGACGCCGGCTGGAAACCTGTGGGCGACAAACTCGTCAATGCCCAGGGCGAGCCGCTGGAATTCACCTTTCTGAATGTCCAGAACGGCCTTGAGCGCCTGTTGCTGCCCTACAAGCGCAATCTGGCGCAGATCGGCATCACCCTGAATATCCGCCGCATCGACTCCTCGCAGTACGTCAACCGCCTGATGGCCCGCGACTACGACATGATCGTCACGGGTTTCCCGGTCACCACCTCGCCCGGCATGGAGCTGTACAACTATTTCGGCTCTGCCGCCGCGTTCGATTCGGGCGCCAACAACTACATCGTGCTCAAGGACCCGGCCGTCGATACGCTGATCCATGGCCTGGTCAAGGCCGACACCCAAACGAAGATGCTCACCTATGCCCACGCCCTGGACCGCGTGCTGCAATGGAATTACCTGTGGATCCCCAACTATTACCCACCGGGCACCTCCGCCGCATGGTGGAACCGTTTCGGGCGCCCGGCCATCGAGGCAAAAAACGACGAAGCCCTGGAAACCTGGTGGGAAGTCAGCCCCACCCCGCTGACGAACGAACAAATGCGGGCTGAGTTGAAAAAACGCGGAGAGGCCCACTGATGTTTGCCTATATCGTACGGCGCCTGCTGCTGATCATCCCGACGCTGGTGATCATCCTGTTGGTGAACTTCGTGATCGTGCAGGCCGCGCCCGGCGGGCCGGTGGAGCAAGCCATCGCGCACTTGCAAGGCATTGGCGGCGGTGGTGTGGCGGGCGCATCCGGCGAAGGCATCAGCGGCTCGCGGGCCAGCCGCGGCCTGGACCCCAAGCTGATCAAGGACATCGAAAAACAATACGGCTTCGACAAATCCGCGCCGGAACGCCTGTGGCTGATGCTCAAGAACTACGCCCAACTGGACTTCGGCAACAGCTTCTTTCGCGGCGCAACGGTAACTGACCTGATCCTGGAAAAGATGCCCGTCACCATTTCCCTCGGCCTGTGGGCCACGCTGATCACCTACTTGGTGTCGATCCCGTTGGGCATACGCAAGGCCGTGCGCCATGGCAGCAGCTTTGATATGTGGAGCAGCACGGCCATCGTCATCGGTTACGCGATGCCGGCGTTCCTGTTCGCGATGTTCCTGATCGTAGTGTTCGCCGGCGGTACCTCGCTGAACTGGTTCCCGGTACGCGGGCTGGTCTCGGAAAACTTTGCCGAACTGAGCACCGTGGGCAAGATCGCCGACTACTTCTGGCACTTGGTACTACCGGTCACGGCACTGGTGATCGGCGGGTTCGCCACCTTGACCATCCTCACTAAGAACTCGTTCCTCAATGAAATCACCCGCCAGTACGTGGTCACCGCCCGCGCCAAGGGCTTGAGCGAACGCCGGGTGCTGTACGGTCACGTGTTCCGCAATGCCATGCTGCTGGTGATCTCGGGGATTCCCCAGGCGTTTATCAGTGTGTTCTTTGCCGGCTCGCTGCTGATCGAGGTGATCTTCTCCCTCGATGGACTGGGCCGCATGAGCTACGAGGCGGCGGTGTCCCGGGACTACCCGGTGGTGTTTGGCTCGCTGTTTATCTTCACCCTGTTCGGCCTCTTGATAAAACTCATCGGTGACCTCTGCTACACCCTGGTGGACCCGCGTATCGACTTCGCCGCGAGGAACGCCTAATGCTCAACCTGTCTCCCGTGGCCCGCCGGCGCTTCGAGCGCTTCAAGAAAAACAGGCGTGGCTGGTGGTCGCTGTGGCTGTTTATCGGCCTGTTTATCCTGACCCTGGGCGGCGAGTTGATCGCCAATGACAAACCGCTGGTGCTCAGTTTCAAGAACGAGCTGTATTTCCCGGTGTTCAAGCGCTACACCGAGCAGCAGTTCGGCGGGCAATTGCCGTTCCAGGCGGATTACCGCAGTGACTATGTGCAAAAGCTGATCAAGCAGGAGGGCGGTTGGATGCTGTTCCCACCCATTCCGTTCAGCGATGACACCCCCAACTACGAACTCACCCGCCCTGCCCCGAGCCCGCCGTCGGCGGTGAACTGGCTGGGCACCGATGACCAGTCCCGCGATGTGTTGGCGCGGGTGATCTTTGGCGCACGGGTGTCAATCCTGTTTGCCCTGGCCCTGACTGCCATCAGCGCCGTCATCGGGATTGCCGCCGGCGCGCTGCAGGGGTACTACGGCGGCTGGGTGGACTTGCTCGGGCAACGCATCCTGGAGGTGTGGTCTGGCCTGCCGGTGCTGTACCTGCTGATTATCCTGTCGGGGTTTGTCGAGCCGAATTTCTGGTGGTTGCTGGGGATCATGGCGCTGTTTTCCTGGCTGGCCCTGGTGGACGTGGTGCGCGCCGAGTTCCTGCGTGGGCGCAACCTGGAATACGTCAAGGCCGCGCGCGCCCTGGGCCTGGGCGATGCCAAGATCATTCGTCGGCACATCCTGCCCAACGCCATGACCGCGACCCTCAGCTATTTGCCGTTCATTTTGACCGGGGCGATCTCCACCTTGAGCGCCCTGGATTTCCTTGGCTTCGGCATGCCCGCCGGCAGCGCGTCCCTGGGCGAGCTGATCGGCCAGGGCAAGCAGAACCTGCAAGCGCCGTGGCTGGGGCTGACAGCGTTTTTCACCCTGGCGCTGATTCTGTCGTTGCTGGTGTTTATCGGCGAGGCACTGCGTGATGCCTTCGACCCCCGCTCATGAGTGACTGCGTATGAACCTGATCGAAATCCGCGACCTGTGCGTCGCCTTCAACGGCCAGACCGTCGTGCGCAACCTGAGCCTGGACGTGCGCCCCGGCGAGTGTCTGGCGCTGGTGGGCGAGTCGGGCTCGGGCAAGTCGGTGACGGCCCATTCGATCCTGCAACTGCTGCCGCAAGCCGGCACCGAAACCCTGGGGTCCATCAAGTATCGCGGCCAGGAACTGATCGGCGCCTCACCAAGCACCCTGCAAAAATTGCGCGG
The DNA here is from genome assembly GCF_001728935.1 of Pseudomonas sp. AP42. NCBI lineage: Bacteria > Pseudomonadati > Pseudomonadota > Gammaproteobacteria > Pseudomonadales > Pseudomonadaceae > Pseudomonas > Pseudomonas sp. AP42. The sequence goes on along the minus strand of NZ_LYSO01000125.1, from coordinate 11,457 downwards.
CAACCGCATTGCCATGATTTTCCAGGAGCCGATGACCTCGCTGAACCCGCTGCACAGCATCGAAAAGCAGATCGGCGAAACCCTCCTGCTGCACAAGGGCCTGGGCGGCAAGGCGGCGCAGGCGCGCATCCTCGAACTGCTGGAACTGGTGGGCATCCAGAAACCCCAGGAACGGCTCAAGGCCTACCCCCATCAACTGTCCGGCGGCCAGCGCCAGCGGGTGATGATCGCCATGGCCCTGGCCTGCGAGCCCGAACTGCTGATTGCCGACGAGCCCACCACGGCGCTGGACGTGACGGTGCAGCGCAAGATCCTGCTGCTGCTCAAGTCCTTGCAACAACGCCTGGGCATGTCGCTGCTGCTGATCAGCCATGACCTCAACCTGGTGCGCAGTATCGCCCAGCGGGTCTGCGTGATGCGTGCTGGGGAAATCGTCGAACAGGCCGACTGCCAGACCTTGTTCACCGCCCCCCAGCATCCCTACAGCCGTTTGCTGCTGGACGCCGAGCCCTCGGGCGATGTGCTGTGCAGCGAGCCGCGTGAGACGGTATTGGAAGTGAATGACCTGAGCGTGCAATTCCCGCTCGGCGGCGGGCTGTTCCGCGCCAAGACCTACCTGCGTGCGGTGGACGGCATCAGCCTCAGCGTGCAGCGCGGCAAGACCCTGGGGATTGTCGGCGAGTCCGGTTCCGGCAAGTCCACCCTGGGCCAGGCGATCCTGCGCTTGCTCGACTCCAGCGGCAGCATTCGCTTTCAGGGTGAGGCTCTGGACCCGCTCAACCATCAGCAGATGCGCCCGTGGCGCAAGCAGATGCAGGTGGTGTTCCAGGACCCCTATGGCAGCCTCAGCCCGCGCATGTCGGTGCAGCAGATCATCAGCGAGGGCCTGGAAGTGCACGCGCCGTGCAGCCTGGCCGACCGCGAAGCGCAAGTGGTCCAGGTGCTCAAGGACGTGGGCCTGGACCCCGCCAGCCGACATCGCTACCCCCATGAGTTTTCCGGTGGCCAGCGCCAACGCATCGCCATTGCCCGCGCCCTGGTGCTCAAGCCAGCGCTGATGCTGCTCGACGAACCCACCTCGGCCCTGGACCGTACGGTGCAGAAACAAGTGGTGGCGCTGCTGCGCGAACTGCAGGACAAATACGGCCTGACCTACCTGTTTATCAGCCACGACCTGGCGGTGGTGCGCGCCATGGCCCATGACATGATCGTGGTCAAGGATGGCAAGGTGGTGGAGCGTGGCGCCAGCCATGATGTGTTCGAATCGCCCCAACACCCGTACACCAAAGAACTGCTGGCTGCAGCGCACATCCCGTTATAAACGTGAGCACGCATTTCCCTCTGTGGGAGCGGGCTTGCTCGCGAAAGCGGCGGGCCAGGTAGTCTATCCGGCACTGGCATATCGCATTCGCGAGCAAGCCCGCTCCCACAGGGTCTCGATTTCACCCCAATTTTTTGCGTTGACGGCTTAAACATGAACATCACCGACAGCCTCAAGGACTACCAACAGGTTCGCGGCCTGGCCATCCAGTCGCTGTTCGAGATCATCGAGCAGTCCAGCGAGGGCACGGTCATCGTCGACCGCGATGCGAATATCGTGTGGATGAACGAGCGTTACGCCAAGCGTTTTGGCCTCAAGAGCGCCGACCAAGCCATCGGCCAGCCGTGCGAGCAGGTGATTTCCAACAGCCTGCTGCGCCAGGTGGTGCGCAATGACCGGCCGATCCTGCTGGACATCCAGGACACCCCCAAGGGCCCGCTGGTGGTGATGCGCCTGCCGATCCACGACGAGGCAGGAGCGGTGATCGGCGCGATTGGGTTTGCGCTGTTCGATGAACTGCGCAACCTGTCGCCGCTGATCGAGCGCTACCTGAGCATGCAGCAGGAGCTGGCCTCCACGCGCTCACTGCTGCGCTCGCGGCAAAGCAAATACAACTTCGCGCACTTTATCGGCACCAGCGCCGCCAGCCTTGAGGTCAAGCGCCGGGCGCGGCGCAGTGCGAGCGCCGAGTCGCCGGTGTTGCTGCTCGGGGAAACCGGCACCGGCAAGGAGCTGCTGGCCCAGGCCATCCACGGCGCATCGCCGCGGGCGCACAAAGCCTTTGTGAGCATCAACAGCGCGGCGATTCCCCATGACCTGCTTGAAGCCGAATTCTTCGGCACTGCACCCGGTGCGTTTACGGGTGCCGACCGCAAGGGTCGCCCCGGCAAGTTCCAGATCGCCCAGGGCGGCACGTTGTTTCTCGACGAAATCGGCGACATGCCGCTGCCACTGCAAAGCAAATTGCTGCGGGTGTTGCAGGAAAAGGAATTCGAACCGGTGGGCTCCAACGAGATGCTGCACAGCGATGTGCGGGTGATTGCCGCAACGTCCATGGACCTGGAGGCGGCGATCAAACGTGGCGAGTTTCGTGCGGATTTGTATTACCGACTGAACGTGCTGCCGATCCAAGTGCCGCCGTTGCGTGAACGCCTGGAGGATATTCCGGCATTGAGCGAGGCGATCCTTGAGGAGTTGCGCAGCCAGCACGAACTGGACCGCGATGCCCTGGCGCTGTTGGCCCAACATGCCTGGCCGGGCAATATCCGCGAGCTTCGCAATGTGCTGGAGCGGGCGGCGCTGTTGAGTGATGACCTGATGCTCAATGCCAGCGACCTTCGCGCAGCAATTGGCACGTTCAGCCCGGTACAACGGGGCGCGGTGGCGGCGGTCGAGGGTGAAACCTTTGCAGCGGCGCGGGAGCGGTTTGATCGGCAGGTGATTGCGGGGGCGCTCAAGGCCTGTGACGGCAATGTGGTAGAGGCGGCCAAGCGGTTGGGGCTTGGGCGGTCGACGTTGTATAAAAAAATGCTGGTGCTTGGACTAACTTAGTCTCAAATCAGAGACACAATTCCCAATATCAAGACAATCTTATGTGGGAGCTGGCTTGCCTGCGATAGCGCTCTAACAGTGCCCTACAAGCCAGCTGAACCACCGCTATCGCAGGCAAGCCAGCTCCCACAAGGGTCTCCACTCGTCTCTCGATTGAGACTGTCTTCTGAAAATCCGTCGTCAACAGCCAATAAATCTTTATATATCAACAAGTTATAAATATGGCACACATCTCGCTATAGCTCCCACCCAACGCCTCACCCACAACAATAACAATCCGATGGAGACACACCATGAGTGTGATCATTGCCCTGGCTGCGCTCGCGCTGCTGATGCTGGCCGCCTACCGTGGCTATAGCGTTATCCTGTTTGCCCCCATCGCCGCCCTTGGCGCGGTGCTGCTCACCGACCCGTCCGCCGTCGCCCCTGCCTTTACCGGGGTGTTCATGGAAAAGATGGTCGGTTTTATCAAGCTGTATTTCCCGGTATTTCTGCTCGGTGCGGTGTTCGGCAAGCTCATTGAGCTGTCAGGCTTTTCGCGTTCGATCGTGGCCGCTGCGATCCGCTTGCTCGGCACCCGCCAGGCGATGCTGGTGATTGTGCTGGTCTGCGCCCTGCTCACCTATGGCGGCGTGTCGCTGTTCGTGGTGGTGTTTGCGGTGTACCCGTTCGCCGCCGAGATGTTCCGCCAGAGCAATATCCCCAAGCGCCTGATCCCGGCGACCATCGCCCTCGGCGCGTTTTCGTTCACCATGGACGCCCTGCCCGGCACCCCGCAGATCCAGAACATCATCCCCAGCACCTTCTTTAACACCACCGCCTGGGCGGCGCCGTGGCTGGGGCTGATCGGTACGATCTTCGTGTTCTGCGCTGGCATGCTCTACCTCGCACGCCAGCGCAACAAGGCCCAGCGTGCCGGTGAAGGCTATGGCACCGAGTTGCGCAATGAGCCGGAAACCGCCGACAACCTGAGCTTGCCCAACCCGTGGCTCGCGTTGTCGCCGCTGATCCTGGTGGGGGTGATGAACCTGTTGTTCACCCACTGGATCCCGCAGTGGTACGGCAAGACCCACAGCCTCAGCCTGCCGGGCATGAGCGCGCCGGTGACCACCGAAATCGCCAAGCTCACCGCGATCTGGGCGGTGCAGGCAGCGTTGCTGGTGGGGATTATCGTGGTGCTGGTGTTCGGCTTTTCGGCGATCAAGAGCAAGCTGGCCGAAGGCAGTAAAAGCGCGGTCAGCGGTGCATTGCTGGCGGCGATGAACACCGCCTCGGAATATGGGTTTGGCGCGGTGATCGCCTCGCTGCCGGGCTTTCTGGTACTGGCGGACTGGCTCAAGGGCATCCCCAACCCGCTGGTCAACGAAGCGATCACCGTGACCTTGCTGGCCGGAATCACCGGCTCTGCTTCCGGCGGCATGAGCATCGCCCTCGCCGCGATGTCCGAGAGCTTTATTGCAGCCGCCCACGCGGCCAATATCCCCCTTGAGGTGCTGCACCGGGTCGCGGCCATGGCCAGCGGCGGCATGGACACCCTGCCCCACAACGGCGCGGTAATCACCTTGCTGGCGGTCACCGGGCTGACCCACCGCGAAGCCTACAAGGACATTTTTGGTATCACGATCATCAAGACCCTTGCGGTGTTCGTGGTGATCGGCACTTTCTACGCCACCGGCATTGTGTGAGGTTTTCATGACGACTTTGAATGGCAAGACCGCCTTGGTCACCGGTTCCACCAGCGGCATCGGCTTAGGGATAGCCCTGAGCCTGGCCAAGGCTGGCGCCAACCTGATTCTCAACGGCTTTGGCGACGCCAGCGCGGTGATCGCCCAGGTGCAGGCGTTTGGCGGTAAGGTCGGGCATCACCCGGCCGACGTCAGCGACCCCGCGCAGATCGCCGACATGCTCGCTTACGCCGAGCGCGAGTTCGGTGGCGTGGACATCCTGGTCAACAATGCCGGCATTCAGCATGTGGCAGCGGTGGAGGACTTTCCGGTGGAACGCTGGGATTCGATTATCGCCATCAACCTGTCCTCGGTGTTCCACAGCACCCGCCTGAGCTTGCCGGGCATGAAGGCCAAGGGCTGGGGGCGCATCGTCAATATCGCTTCGGTGCACGGCCAAGTCGGCTCAGTGGGCAAGGCGGCGTATGTGGCGGCCAAGCATGGGGTGATCGGCCTCACCAAGGTGGTGGGCCTGGAAACCGCCACCAGCAATGTGACCTGCAACGCCATCTGCCCGGGCTGGGTGCTGACGCCACTGGTGCAGAAGCAGATTGATGATCGTGTGGCCACCGGGGTCGACCCACAGCAGGCACAACAGGATCTGCTGGCGGAGAAACAGCCGTCACTGGAGTTTGTGACGCCGTCGCAGTTGGGCGAGCTGGTGTTGTTTTTGTGCAGCGAAGCCGGCGCCCAGGTGCGCGGCGCGGCCTGGAACATCGATGGCGGCTGGCTGGCCCAGTAATTCACACACAGCCTATCTAATGTGGGAGCTGGCTTGCCTGCGATAGCATTGGGTCAGTTGCCCGATCTATCACTGATACACCGCTATCGCAGGCAAGCCAGCTCCCACAATTTTAACAAGAGGCAGCTTATGTCCGACATCCTCTGGCAACCCTCCCCGGAACGCATCGCCAACACGCGCATGGACCAGTTCCGCCGCTTCATCAACCAACGCCACGGCGTGCAGCTCCACGACTACCCCGCCCTGCACCAATGGAGCATCGACCAGCGCCCGGACTTCTGGCAGGCGATTGTGGCGTTCTTTGACGTGCAGTTTCGCAGCCCGCCCAGCGTCACCCTGATCGAAGACGTGGAGATGCCCAGCGCCCATTGGTTTCCTGGCGCCACCCTGAACTTTGCCGAACACCTGTTGCGCCGCCGCGATAATCACCCTGCTGTGGTAGCCATCAGCGAAGACGGCCAACGTGAACAGTTGAGCTATGCGCAACTGGCGGAACACGTGGCCGGCGTGCAAAAAAGCCTGCGGGCGGCCGGGGTCGGCATAGGGGATCGGGTGGCCGCCTGCATGCCCAACACCTGGCAAACCCTGGTGGGCATGCTCGCCACCACCAGCCTCGGCGCGATCTGGTCGTGCTCCTCGCCAGACTTCGGCACCCAGGGCGTCATCGACCGCTTCGGCCAGATCGAGCCCAAGGTGCTGATCACCTGCGCAGGCTACCGCTATGCCGGCAAGCGCATCGACCAGAGCGCCAAGCTCAATGAAATCCTTGAACGCCTGCCCTCCCTGCAACAGCTGATCATCGTGCCTTACGCCAAGCCCGAGGCTCAGGCTGGGGACTACACCACCCACGCCCACGTCGCACTGTGGGACGACTTCTATCAAGCCGGCGGCGAACCCGAATTTGTCGCGGTGCCGTTCGATCACCCGCTGTATATCCTTTATTCCAGCGGCACCACCGGCATCCCCAAGTGCATCATCCACGGCACGGGCGGCGTATTGCTGACGCACCTCAAGGAACACGGCCTGCATGCCGACCTTAACCGCGAGGACTGCCTGTTCTACTACACCACCTGCGGCTGGATGATGTGGAACTGGCTGGTGTCGGTGCTGGCGATCGGCGCCACCGCGGTGCTGTACGACGGCTCGCCGTTCCACCCGGGCCCCGAACGCTTGCTCGACCTGATCGATGCGGAAAAAATCAGCGTGTTCGGCACCAGCCCCAAATTCCTCGCCACCCTGGAAAAATCCGGGTTGCAGCCGCGCTTGAGCCACGATCTGGGCAGCCTCAAGGGCCTGATTTCCACCGGCTCGCCGCTGTCGCCCCAGAGTTACGACTACGTGTACCGCGAGATCAAATCCGAGCTGTGCCTGTCCTCGATGTCCGGTGGCACCGACATTGTCTCCTGCTTTGTGATCGGCAACCCGGTGCTGCCCGTGCGGAGCGGTGAGATGCAGTGCAAGAGCCTGGCCATGGCCATCGAAGTGTGGGACGACCAGGGCCGGCCCCTGATCGGAGAGAAAGGCGAACTGGTGTGCACCCGGCATTTCCCGGCTATGCCCATCGGGTTGTGGAACGACCCGCAACAGCAAAAACTGCGCGCCTCGTATTTCAGCCAGTTCCCCGGCGTGTGGGCCCAGGGCGACTATGCCGAGCAACGCGCCAACGGCAGTCTGTTGATTCATGGGCGTTCCGACGCGGTGCTCAACCCCGGCGGCGTGCGCATTGGCACCGCCGAGATTTATCGCCAGGTAGAAAAAATCCCGCAGGTGCTGGAGAGCCTCGCCATTGGTCAACGTTGGCAGGACGACGTGCGCGTGGTGCTGTTTGTGCGCCTGGAGGACGGGATCGAACTGGACGAGGCGCTGCAACAGCAGATCCGCCAGGTGATTCGCGCCAACACCACACCGCGGCACGTGCCGGCGAAGATCCTCGCTGTCACGGATATCCCCCGCACCATCAGCGGCAAAATCGTCGAATTGGCGGTGCGCAATGTGGTGCATGGCGAGCCGGTGAAAAACACCGATGCCCTGGCCAACCCCCAGGCGCTGGAGCAATTTCGCGACAGGGCTGAGCTGGCCGATTAGATGAAAGGTTTCAGCGCTGATGCAGCGTTTTGAAGAAAAACCCTCAAGGCATGCTATTTTTCGGGGGTAGTCACCCGTTGTCTTTCCTTGGGACAATGGGTGTTGTCATTTTTCAAAGCGTCATGCTCAGGGCTTTTTATGAATGGAACATCCACCGGTAGCGAAGCCGCTGCGTTGATCAAGCGGCTGGACTGGGCACAAAGCCCACTCGGTGAGGCCAGTGAGTGGCCGCAAAGCCTGCGCACTGCCGTCGATATTGTCGTGCATTCACCCATGCCGATGGTGCTGCTGTGGGGCCCGCAACTCACGCAACTCTATAACGATGGCTTTGCCCACCTGATTGGCAGCAAACACCCCGGCGCCCTGGGCCAGCCGGCGCACCACACCTGGCCGGAGCTTGAAAGCTTCGCCGCGCCGGTCTACGACGCCGTGCTCGGCGGCCAGGTGCGCACCTTCAGCGAGCAACGCTTTGTGCTGCACCGCCAGGGCAGCGATACCGAAATCTGGCTGGACCTGACCTACAGCCCGGTGCGCGATGAAAGCTGCCAGGTGGCCGGCATCCTGGTCACCGCCATTGAAACCAATGAGCGGCGCAGTAAAACCCTCGAACTGCAACAGCGTTCCGAAGCAAGCCTCAAGGCCCAGCACAACACCGAGCAACGCCTGCAACTCGCATTGGCAGCCACCGACGCGGTGGGCACCTGGGACTGGGATATCGGTGAAGACCGCTTCATCGCCGACGCCCATTTCGCCTATCTGCATGGCGTCGGCCCCAATGATTCAAGCCTGCTGCCTATCAGCGCTTACCTGCACGGCGTGCATCCTGAAGACCGGGGCACGGTGACGCGCAGCATCAAGCATTGCATCACCCACGGCACCGAATACGCCGAGGAGTACCGCCTGCAGCAAGCCGATGGCCAGGTGCGCTGGGTATTCGCTCGTGGCCGCTGCTACAAGGATCATCACGGCCGGCCGGCGCGGTTCCTCGGCGCCGCACTGGACCTCACCGAGCGCAAAAACACCGAGCAGGCCTTGCGCCAGAGCCAGACCGAGCTGCAACTGATCATCAACGCCATGCCCGTGTTGATCGGCTACGTCGACCACGACCAGCGCTTTCGCCTCAACAACAGCGCTTACCTGGAGTGGTACGGCAAGACGCCCCAGGAACTGTACGGCAAGACCATCCGCGAAGTGCTCGGCGACGAGGTGTATGCCGGGCGCGCAGACAAGATCGCCGCCGCGCTCAAGGGCAAGGCGTGCAGCTTCATGACGGTGACGCCTCATCGCGATGGCCGCCCGCGCCATGCGTTGATGAAGTACCTGCCGCGCTTTAGCAATGACGGCTCGGTGAATGGTTTCTACATCTTTGTGATCGACGAGACCGAACGCAAGCTCACCGAAGAAGCCCTGCGCCACCTCAACGAGAACCTCGAAGAACGCGTGGCCCAGCGCACCCAGGCGCTGGCCGAGGCCAACCAGCGCCTGCAAAACGAGATGTTCGAGCGCGAACGTGCCGAAGATGCCCTGCGCCATGCCCAGAAGATGGAAGCGGTCGGCCAGCTCACCGGCGGTATCGCCCATGACTTCAACAACATGCTCACCGGCATCATCGGCAGCCTGGACCTGATGCAGCGTTACATTGCCGCCGGGCGCAGCGACGATATCGGCCGCTTTGCCGATGCCGCCGTGTCCTCCGCCCATCGTGCCGCCGCCCTTACCCACCGGCTGCTGGCGTTCTCGCGGCGCCAGTCGCTGGACCGTCGCCCTACCGACCCCAACCAACTGGTGGCATCCCTGGAAGACCTGTTCCGGCGCACCAAGGGCGCGCATATCGAACTCAAGGTCCAACTGGGCAAGGACATCTGGCCGGTGAATACCGACGCCAGCCAATTGGAAAACGCCCTACTCAATCTGGTGATCAACGCCCGCGACGCCATGCCTGACGGCGGTGAGCTGCTGATCGAAACCGCCAACAGTTACCTGGACGGCACCGACATCACCACTCTGGAACCGGTCAAGGCTGGCGACTATGTGATGCTTGGCGTGAGCGACAACGGCAGTGGCATGGCGCCGAAAATCCTCGCCAAGGCCTTCGACCCGTTCTTCACCACCAAGCCCATCGGCCAAGGCACTGGCCTTGGGTTGTCGATGATCTACGGCTTTGCCCAGCAGTCCGGCGGCCACGTAACCATCCAGAGCGAGCCCGGCCAGGGCACCTGCGTGCGCCTGTACCTGCCGCGTTTGTATGGCACGGCGCTGGAAAGCAGCCTGCCCACCAGTCTGACCGAAGCACCCGTGGCCCTGGCCGGTGAAGCGGTGGTGGTGGTCGAGGACGACCCGGCGGTGCGTATGCTGGTGGTCAATGTGCTCGACGAACTGGGCTACACCGCACACCAGGCGGCGGATGCCCGTGCGGCGCTGCCGTTGCTGGAGTCGGATTTGCGTGTGGACTTGCTGGTGACCGACGTCGGCCTGCCCGGCATGAACGGCCGGCAACTGGCGGAAATCGCCCGCCAGCATCGCCCCGGCCTGCGCGTGCTGTTCATGACCGGTTATGCCGAGAAAGCCGCCGAGCGCCAGGGGTTCCTGGAAGACGGCATGGACATGGTCGCCAAGCCCTTTTCCATTGACCTGTTGGCCAACAAAATCCGTAGCATGATCGGCGTCGAGGCCTGAGTTCAGGCATAATCGCGCGCCGTCGCACAGCTGGTAGAGCCCCATGAAAGCCCAAGCCCGTCATATCCTGGTGAAAACCAGCGAAGAAGCCGAACAACTCAAGCAGCGCATTGCCAAGGGCGAAGCCTTTGATGTGCTGGCCAAGAAGTACTCCACCTGCCCGTCAGGCAAACGCGGCGGTGACCTGGGCGAAGTGCGGCCCGGGCAGATGGTGGGGGCCATTGATGCGGTGATCTTCAAGAAACCGGTGAAGGTGGTGCACGGGCCGATCAAGAGCAAGTTTGGCTATCACCTGGTGCAGGTGTTTTACCGCGATTGAGCATTTGGCTCCAGACCGCTTTCGCGAGCAACCCCGCTCCCACATTCGACCGCGTTAACTGTGGGAGCGGGCTTGCTCGCGAACCGCCGCAGGCGGCCATTCATCTCGGTATTAAAGCCCCCGGCACCTGAATCACCCGGCTCGCCAACCGATGCCCCGCCAATGCAGCCTCTTGCGGCGAGCCACCCTTGAGCCGACTGGCCAAATACGCCGCACTGAACGAATCTCCCGCCGCCGTGGTGTCCACCACCTTCTCCACCTTCAACGCCGGCACCGCAAAGCGCTCGCCCGCGCAACGAATCAGGCAGGCATCCGCTCCGCGCTTGAGCACCACTTCTGCAATCGACGGGTACGCCGCAAATACCTGCTCGCTATTCTCATAGCCAAACAACGCGCGTTCGTCATCCTCGGTGAGCAAGGCAATGTCCACCTCGACCAACACCCTGCGATACGCCTCACGGGCCGTTTGCACATCGGCCCACAGCCGCGGCCGGTAGTTGTTATCGAACACCACCTTGGCGCCGCGCCGACGGGCTTCGATCAGCGCCTGCAGTAAGCGCTCACGTCCGATATCTCCCAGCACCGCCAGGGTAATGCCGCTCAAATACACCATGTCATAGCCCGGCAAGGCCGCCAGGACCGGCTCGGCAGCCGGTGTGGTAAAGCAGTCGCGCACGGCCGCTTCGTTGCGCCAGTAGAGGAATTTACGTTCGCCCTGGGCATCAGTCTGGATGCAGTACAAGCCCGGCAGGCGCCCAGGCAGGCGCTGGACCATCCCCAGGCCAAGGCCTTCGGCGTGCCAATGCTCACACATGGCATCGCTGAAGCTGTCATCGCCCAGGGCGGTGACGTAGTCAACGCTGCCGGCATCGCCCAGCTCGCGGCGCAGGTACACCGCGGTGTTCAGGGTATCGCCGCCGAAGCTCTGGTGCAGGCTGCCGTCGGCGCGGTGTTGCAGTTCGATCATGCATTCGCCGATGAGGGCGATGTGGGGGTGGGTGTTCATGCCTTGGCTCTCTGGTGTGGCTGATGGCCTCTT
>NZ_LYSO01000124.1:0-17091 GCF_001728935.1 Pseudomonas sp. AP42 | reverse complement strand
CCATCGATAAGAATAAGTTGCATACTGTGGACGCCCAAAGTTAGATAGGGTTCCCATGGACATTGGCGCTTTTTCTTACAGAGATATCCCTTGGCTACCGTTGAGCACATCCACTTCAGTCCGCATGACCTTTCTGTCAAAGACCGCCTGATTACCTACTCGTCGAATAGCTCCCGGGTAGTAATCGAAGGGCTACCACAAATTTTCTGGGTAAACGGCTTGCCCTGGAGAGAGGCGAACCTCTGGGCTATGGAGCGTGTCACCAATGGGGAAGCAATCCTAAAGACCGTTTCCAGCAACGTTAATGGACTGCTGAACTACGCGAAGTTTTTGGAGAGCCGCAGACTTGAGTGGTTTGAGTTCCCGTCTCGAAAAGCTGATCGGTGTCTCGTTCAGTACCGTGGGGCGCTTATTAAGGCGCGAGATGCTGGTCATATCAGCCCAGCAACGGCCTCCGAGTACATGCGCAACTGCATCAGTTTCTATAGGTGGGTCAGGAAGCGTGGGCTTCTATCTCCGCTGTTGCCACTATGGAAAGACAAGCGCTTTTTCATCAAATACTTTGACCAGGTTGGTTTTGAACGAACCTTCGCTGGCACTACTACCGATCTGGGGATTCCCAACCGGAAACGCATCGGGATCACTTTGGAAGGCGGGTTGCTTCCTGTCACCTCATCTGACCGCGACGTCATTCTCGATTTTGCAAAACGTAATGCCTCGCCTGAGCTGTACCTGATGCTAGCTCTAGGCTTTTTCACGGGTATGCGACTGGGAACAATCTGTGACCTTCGTATCGGCGCGTTGGAACGTGCGATACCTGATCCGTCCGCTAAAGGCCTGCTTAGGATATTTGTGGGGCCAGGTGCGTCCCCGCCCGTGCATACCAAATTTGGAGTAACTGGCCAGGTATGGATTCCCGAAGCTTTGTGTTCAGAAGTTTTGGAATATTCCAAGGGGCTCCGCAGGTTAAGTCGCGAGGCATCTGCTGCCGATGAGAATCGAGACCTAGTTTTCTTGACTCGTTTCGGTAATACCTTCGGACGGCGCAGCAGCGATCAGTCTTCGGCCATAAACGTTGAGATGTCATCGCTTAGAAAAGCAGGCATCACAGCTGGCGTTAAGGTACTCAGGACATTTCGCTTCCATCAGTCCCGGTGCACCTTTGGAACTGAGCTAGCCAAGCTGGCTTTAGCAAATTGCGATGATGTGGCGATAGTGATTGCGACTGTTAGCAATGCATTGCTTCACGGTCGAAATTCGGAGGCTACTACCTTCAAATACATCAAGTTTGTGCAAGCCACACCCGCTAAGCAGGCCATTGCGAACAGCTTCATGGCTGCGTTTACAGGGATTTCTTCCAGGCACGGAGCGAGCAATGAATAATCGGACGTCTTCAGACCTAACGTTTCCAATGCTTGAGTACGCGAAGAACGAGACGCCTTGGGATCTGACCCCATTTTTATACAGCGGTGGTGCAAAGGCAAAAGTGAAGACTGTACGCAATGAAATCACATCAGGTGTTTTAGGGGATCCTTTGCTGGAACGGGTAGAGCTTGTAAAGGAGCTCCACGAGTGTTTGGCCGACGACCTTGTAGGCGGGGGGAGCCGCTTTTCGGCGAATAACAAGATCGGTTCGTTGCGGCAGTTTTTTCGGTGGGCGGATCAATCCGGACGCCAGTTGAGCATTGACAAGGTTGCGCAAGCTTACCTGGGGTGGGCAGAGCATCTTTTACACCGTCACCGTGTGGAAGGATATTTAACTGCCGGATCGTTATACGACACTGCAAGTTTGACAGCGACGATGCTTGATCGAGTGCTAGGCCGAAGCTCGACACTTTTGTACAGCACACGAATTCGCAAACCCAGAGGCAACGGACGGGTTAGAAATGGGAGCGCTGATAAGCAAAGTGTGGAAGAGAGCTTTTCTTTCGGGCAGTTAATTGCCGACCTCTGTACGTCACTCACTTATGAGGCTGTGGCGGGACCACTCCCCATCCAAGTGGCATTGAGATCGGGTACAACGCTACCTATCTGGTGCGGCCTTCGCGATACAGAGAAAGAAGCGTCACGACGGGTTCGACCTCAAACCAAATTCCAGATTGCGGCCATCCTTCGACACCGAGAATTCCGGGACTCTGACGTTTCAATCGAGACTCGATACCCGGCAGTAAATCTGAGAATCGAAGCCGAGATGCTTATGTTCATCGCGCAAACCGGCATGAATTTGTCGCAGGCGCATCAACTTCGGATCGACCAATACCACTATACGAGTCACCTTGATGGTTACCAAGTCAGGTCTTACAAAAAGCGTCGTCAGGGCGAAGTGCTATTTGAAGTTTTCTCAAGCTACAAGGAGTGGTTTGAACGCTACATTGAGTGGCGAAACACGTGGTTTCCGGACGACCTAGAGGGGCTTCTTTTTCCTCTCGTCCGTCTTGGGGGACGTCTCGTTGTAGAAGCTCCTCAGTTCACAGCTCTAGTGCGCCTCTGTACCGATTCCAATATTCGATTCGTTCGACCACGTAAGCTACGGGGTGCTCGTATTAACTGGTTGTTACGTGAATCGCAACGCCCTGAACTGGTCGCGGAAATCGCACAGCACACAGCTGAAACGTTGATCCGTGTGTACGCTGAGCCCAATCCGCAAATTGCGATGATTGAAATTACTCGATTTCACCGGCAATCAGATCCCGTCATTTGCTCACCTGCTCCAGGTGCTTGTGCGACGTCCTTGCCAGAATCGGTCGTAGATGCTCCGACGAATGCACCTGATCCCGATTGTATCAACGCTGCTGGTTGCCTCTTCTGCGTCAATCATCGGGATATTGAAAGCGAAGATCACGTCTGGTCGCTAAGTAGTTTGCGCGTGCTCAAGAGCTTGGAGCTAACTAGATATCGTCCAGCTTCCACGGATAGATCTGAGGAGGCTGACCATCCTGCAATGCTTGCGATTGAGCGTCTGAGTGCGAAGCTGCGGTTCTTTCAAGAAAGTAGCGAGGTGCGTCGGCTTTGGGTTGAGGAGGCACTGGCTCGCATAGCTGAGGAGAGTTATCACCCAGCTTGGGACGGATTTATTCGGCTGGCGGAAGTTACAGCGGGACCTTCCTTATGAATATCCTCACGACGTTAGGGCTTTCTATTGAGTCGCCTCTCGCCGTTCCCGGAGCGCCAAATTACCGTCCTGAGAGCTGGCCTCCGCCACCTGATTGGCCTGTCGTAATTGATGCACAGGGCAAAGTAGTAAGCCGTTGGGGCGACCCAGTTTGGAGGCTTGACCCATGGGCCAAGAAGGCGTTAACGCTAAATTTCGGGGATGGCCCCGCCACAAAAGTCGCGGCGCCCATTAGCTCGGCGAACGCTGATCTGCTTCGTATCATCACAGGCTGGTGGCTATACGGGCCGTACGGCGCTCGCGGCTATCGATCTCTAAAGACGCGGTTCGATCAGATGCGGCGGTTGTTTGTTTTGTGTGAAGAGGCAGGAATACTGGCCAGCGAATTGAGCCGCTTTCCACGCGTATGCGAGGAAATCCCTGCCTTTCTTCATGCCTCAAGAAAGACTGAGTTTCTGTCGTTAATGCATGAGCTATACGCGTCTCGCAGCGCCGTAGGGTTTACTTTGCTGGATTCGGGCTCGCTAACCCGTCTGGCTGCGCTGTTTCCACCCCACCAAACAGCTCAAACACCGTACATTCCTCCACGTATTTGGCACTACCAAGTCACCAGGCTGCGAGAGTGTCTTGATGACTTCCTATCCCATCAACAACAAGTTGAAGCTTGTTACCGGTTCAGCATTGAGGCTTACGAACATAATCATAGAGTTTCAAAAAGAGTGGCGTGCGCAAACGCACAACCTTTTTGCGGCCATAAGATGCATTTATCAGGCGCTAAAACGGGGCTTCGTTTTCTCGGAGCGTTTGCAGATACCGCGAAACGCTTCGGCATTTTTGAGCTACTTGAACGTTGGGTGGGGCGCAGTGGTGAATTGCAAGTAAGAACGCTGACTAGCTATCTGAAACTGGTCAATAGCGCAGGTTTAGCTTACATCCTTAACTTCAGCCTCATGCGAGTCGAGGAAGCTTGGAATCTTCGAGCGGGATGCCTTGAGGTCGAGCACGACAAGAATTTCGGCGACATTTTTTTGTTACGTGGACAGACGACGAAAACGCAGGCCGATAGCGACGCCCTGTGGGTCACATCCCCATCTGTAAAGGTCGCAGTGAGGGCGATGGAGGTCATTTCTCTGTTTCGGTCATTATACGCACCTCATGTAGCTGCGAGCGGGCTCACGGGGCGTTTTTTAACCTCGTTTTCTTACGAACCGTGGGCCCCATCGAGCAAGAAAAATGATCACTCACTGAGACCAAGTATTCCGTCATATTCCGACCTTTTGAGCCACTACGGCAAGGTGTTTGACTTGGAGCGTTTGCGTATCACGAGTGAGGATTTGAAATTGGCCCGGCTAGCTACTCCTACATTGCCGGAGGACTATCAAGTGGGCGCGGTATGGCCG
The DNA here is from genome assembly GCF_001728935.1 of Pseudomonas sp. AP42. Classification (NCBI taxonomy): domain Bacteria; kingdom Pseudomonadati; phylum Pseudomonadota; class Gammaproteobacteria; order Pseudomonadales; family Pseudomonadaceae; genus Pseudomonas; species Pseudomonas sp. AP42. Next base: position 12,579 of record NZ_LYSO01000124.1, on the reverse strand, counting down.
TTAGCATGGCATCAGTTGCGTAGAACTGGTGCAGTAAACATGCAAGCTTCCGGGCTCGTAAGCGATGCCTCGCTTCAGTACCAACTCAAGCACGTCACCCGAGCGATGAGCCTTTACTACGGACAAAATCACTCGCAGATGCGTCTAGAGGATAAGGCTCACACGCTGTACGTTCGCACGATGTACGAGACGCTTGGTAGAGAGTTACAGCAGCTTACGAGTGAGCGTTTTGTAAGTCCCCATGGAGATAAACGTAAGGCTGAGATCGTTCGGCTGATCACGCCAGAGGATGCAAAGAAGATGATCGGTTTGGCGAAGAAGGGTGCCGCAGCATGTCGCCAAATCCTTCTTGGCGTTTGCTCGAGTCGCAAGCCTTGTCCGTACGGAGGAGTCGACAACATTGCTCATTGCGGGGGCGGTGATTCGGAGGATGAAAAACCTTGCCCTGATGTGCTGTATGACTCAGAACGATTGGACGCAGTCGATGATCTTGAACATGTCCTCAAAGAGCGGCTTGTTAATGCTCAGTACGGAAGTCCGCTAATGGAGTCCTTAATCGCTCAACAACGAAGCGTAGAGAGCTTCCGGCGAGTCATAGGGGGAGCAAATGGACGTTGAACTCACGGCGCGTCGCAGCGCGGCCGATCAATATCGCGAGGCTTTTGAGCGCTTGAAACTCAATAAGCCGCAGCTTCTAACGAAGGGGACACCGGTTACTCAAAACAACGTGGCCAAAGAGGCCGGGAGCGATCCGTCGGCACTTAAGAAATCACGTTTCCCGAGTCTCATCGCAGAGATAAAAACCTACATCGAACAACATGCGGAGGAGCGACCTCGTTCGTTGAACCAGATAAATCATCTTGCCCGTCAGAAAAGCCGCGCCTTGCGAGATCGGATTGAGCAGGTTGCCCGACAGCGCGACCAGCTAGCAAGTTTATTGAGCGAGGCGGATGCGAAAATCATAGAGCTGTATGACCGTATTGCTGAGCTTGAACGACAGTTACCTGCGTCCAACATACTATCGTTGGATCCACGCGGGCCCAGAAAGCTTTGAGATGGCAGTCGTGGGGGTACACGATCCGCAACTAGCCGCAAGGCTAGGGGCGATACTCAATGAGCGTGTTGTGAGGCTATGCTCAACGAGCGTCCGCTTTGGCTGACCTTGCTGACTGACCAGGGGGACGAGACGACACCTGGAGTATCGTCGAGGCGGATCATCACGACAGTCGCGGTGGATTTAGAGAATTAAAACTGTCGCTGCGAAGCCCGGCTTTCTGGGGCTTCAAGCCAACTCTGGAGGAAACGCAAAACTGTCGCAAACCCTCAAGTCTCTGCTGTGGAGCGGAGGCCTAGAGAATTAAAACTGTCGCGACCACCCGATTAGGCATGTTGCAACTGTTCAGCGAGTCACGCCTGCGCAATTGCCGACCTGAGCGGGTAGATGAATTCATCCTTCCATCTACGTTCACACATTACAGACTCAACCCAGCCGTCCTTTCTGCTCATTCTCCAACTCGGTGTGACGCTAAGAACAGAACGCGCATCGACGGTAGTGGCGACGGGGACCGGGCACATCGACAGGGCTACATTCTTTGGTAAGCCCCGCGTCAGCGGTTCAGGCGTGCTGGTGCAGGTCGGGCAGCTATAGCTTCGCTCCCATACCCGAATGCCTGATTTTGAGTTTCCAAAGCGCCCGTAACGATGCCAGACCTCAGATGGCCGTCCAAACCCAACGCCATATTTTTCGGCGCTAACTTTCACGGCAGACATGCCCAGGTCAAAATATCTTTCCACCGCCCTCATTCTAGCTGTAGGTAGAAGCCCCTTTCCCACCCTGCTTGTCCTAAAGCAACTAATGAACATTGGGGCAGTTTCACCGGAGATTCTGTTGAGAAGCAAAACACAGCCGAACGGGTAGAGCCATCTGTCTCCGCATGCACAGTTTATGAGCAGCGCAACTGGTCTTGCTGGCGTTTGCTGGTAGTGCGACAAGTCATCGTAGAATGCTTGGCCACGACACACTGCACTCGCTATATCGGCTGCATCCAGTGGTGTTTTTGCGACGAACACGGGGTTTGTTCGTGCTAGATCCTCGTTGATAACGCCCGTCAGGCCGATACTGCCGAATATCCAAAGAGTCGGAACACCAGAGCGATTGCGTTGTTCAGTGCGCTCATATGTCCGCTGCGCAGACTGAGGCGAAATCTGCACTTCTATTGCTAGGCGCGGAGCAAAGGCCGAGTCGCCAACCAGAATGTCAGCCCGCCAATCGTCTACGCCGTCTTCAAGCTCGGCTTGAATGCCTAGAGCAACCAGCTTCTTGTAAATGGCCACCTTCATGGCGATATGGTCTGGGCTTTCAGTGCTGGAGTAGCCCTCAGGGCTCTCTCCAGGAAAATGGGAAAAGTACCTGGTGATGCCTCCATCCCGTCTGAGGGTTTTGGCCTGTGCCGGAAGTTTCGTATCCGGCATGAGCACCTGGCGGCCTTTCGATATTTTCACTACTTTCTTCCAATCTTCATCGCTAAGCACTGAGGCCACAGTACGACAGCCGTTCACTAAACCCACGCAAGCCAAGGCAACCTCCTTTTCCAAAGACGCAGTTCAGATTCACAACAGAGTCAGTATTTGATCTTTAGTAATCTGAAACGTCTGTCAGGTACGACGCCTGGAGAATACTTATTTGGCAGCGACCCGTCACAACGGCGACCAGCCTGCGACAGATTTTTATACCCTGCGACAGTTTTAATTCTCTGAATTTAGCGGGGACCATCGCAGGATGTACTTATGCTTGTGGTCGTGCGCTAACGTTTTAGATCGTTTTGGTTACGAGACACAAGCCCAGTGAGTACGGCACGGGCCCTTTGACGTCGCAAACAATCCAGTGAGCATGAGATGCTGCTATCATCCAGGGTTCAGCGGGGGTGAACGTAAACAAAGGTGATTTGCGGAAGCGTAGTAAGCGTCTAGCCAACACACCTTACTGACCCCAAAGCATACTCCGAAGCTACCAACAAACACCTGAACACCGCTTCTCCAAAGGATAGGCGCTGCGAAATATGCCCGATCCTCGTAGAGACTATTCAAGCTCTGGCTAGAATCAATTATTGTCGATGCCGAGGTTCCAACCATGACCCTAGCCCAACTCCTCCTATTTCTCCCCGCAGCAGCAATCGTTGCCGTCTCACCGGGCGCCAACAACCTGCTTGCATTCGCAAATGGCAGCAGGCAGGGTTTGCTGCCTACAGTGGTCGGTCTGTCAGGTCGGTGTACGGCCTTTGCATTGATGATCGCAATGGTGATTGTCGGTTTAGGCGCATTGCTAGAGGCGTCTGAACCCGCTTTCCAGATTATTAAGTGGGTAGGTGTCCTTTACCTCGCCTATCTCGGCGTAAGAATGATGATAGGCCGTGATTGTCACGAAGATGGGGCTTCGGTATTCCAGCCTGTCGATGCCTACTCCTTGGCACGCAGGGAGTTCATGACTGCCATGACCAACCCCAAAGCAATCTTGCTCTTCACTGCTTTTGTTCCCCAATTCATTGTTGCTGGTACTGGCGCCTCCTTCACTGCCCAGTTCGTCGTTTTAAGTGCAATCTACATTGCGGTCGAGTTTATCGCCGCTATAGGCTGGGCCCTTGCTGGCAGCATCATTCGATCTCTGCACCCTTCGAAGCGGAAATTGTCGATCATCAATCGCATAACGGGTGCAATGATGCTCGGCGCAGCCGCCTTATTGGCTACAGCCAGACGAACTTAAGTGTGTACGTCCGAGCGTCACCCTTACATGATTAAACGGGCTCCCACTTATGCGGAAGCAACTGCTTGATTTCACTCACCCGCTGCGTCGGCAGGCGTCTGAGAACGTCTTTCAGATAAGCATACGGATCATGACCATTCAGCCGTGCAGACTGGATCAGGCTCACGATCGCTGCCGCACGTTTACCGCTGCGCAGCGACCCTGCAAAGAGCCAGTTCTTCGGCCCAAGAGCCCATGGCCTGATTTGGTTTTCGGCCCATTTGTTGTCTATGGGTACGGCACCGTCATCAAGGTAGCGCGACAGCGCTGCGGCCGTGTAAGACCCGACTTGCTGTGACAATGCGCTTTCTAGACTGGCGCTCACGACTAGACAAAATCCATGTTCGAAGGCAAGTCTGAAAGTGGTGGCGACGTAGGGATGGGCGTTAACTTGGGTAAACCAACTCAGACGGCCTATGGGTCACAATTTATTGGTATAAAGGACGGTAAGGAGATTCGCTCCTCGAAATATTGCGATCCTATTATCTAAAATCGGGCGTGTAAGCCCGTCACAGGAGAGGCGATGTCAAAATCCTATGTGATTGGGATTGCAGCTGCAATTTTCGCTACGTTCAGCTGGGCGCTTAATTTTCTGTCTCCTTACATGATGGGAGATTTTGGACCGGTTGATTTTATTACATTGAGATTCATCATCTCTGGCTGCATTGGTCTTGTTGTTATTCGTGTTTATTGGCCTGGCGATCCAGTTTTAAGCTGGCGTTCAACTATGATGGCCGGGCTGCTTGGCGTCCTAGGATATGCTCTTTACATAGGATGCATTATGGGAAGTGTACTTCACGGTGGGGCTATAATCGCACCCGCATTTTTGAGCGCTACGCCGGTTATAGTTGCCATCACAGGCAATTTGATCAACCGAACAGTTTCCTGGAGCAGCTTCTGTGCACCCATAATTCTGGCAGTTTTTGGTTTGGTTGCAACGAATTATGGAATTTTGGTCAGCGTTTTAGATGGAGGCGCGCCCTCGTACCTTGTGGCAGTAGGTTATGCGTTAGGCGCAGTATTGGCTTGGTTAATGTTCAGCATATTAAACCAAAAGATATTGGCAAAAATTCCCCAAGTACATTCAGGTCTTTGGACTGGACTAATGATGAGTGGAGCAGGTGTCAGCGTCCTGCTTTTCTTACCTTTCGGGCTTGTGTTTGGGGTATATAGCTACCCGCACATTGACCTACGTTTGGACAATACTCTACCGGTTTTCGCCGCAGCATCAGCGCTGGCATGTTTTGCCTCCGTTGGAGGGGCATGGGCTTGGAACATTGCAAGCCAGCGGTTACCCATGGCCCTGTCTGGGCAGCTCATTTCTGTAGAAACGATCTTCGCCGCTGCGTTCGGCCTTATCGCCGAAAACCGTCTACCTACCGGTCTTGAGATGCTGGGAGTAATAGCCCTGTTAACAGGTGCCACAATCGCAATAAAGGTCATGACGCCAAGTTACCGCGCAGGTTCGAGTGTACAGGCGTGATTTGCTCTGAAAGCCCATCGGAGAAAGTTCTTTGGTAAGCGTCGTTTGGAGTCACCTACACAAACCCAGCTATAAGCGCGATGGTGTTCATTTTAAAACCGGAGACACCGTGGCGCTTAATGCCGGAGCTTGGAAGATGTGTTGGCTGGACACCGCTGACAGGACGCATACGTCAGTGCGCATTCCACGAACTGGCCGTCGACCGCTAGTGAGCAGGAACCGGGAAAATCGTATACTAAGGTTTTCCGACCTGCCGTAGCGGCCTGAATTTTCCATCTTCCAGTTTGTGGCTCTGCCGCCACACGTAATCGCCTGTCAGGTTGATGTGCTACCAGCCCAACGGCGACAGGTACTGATACAGATCTGTATTCACCGGCTTTCCGGCGTCGGCTGACCTTTGGGCTGCCCGCTCGAGAAACACCGTGTTCCACAGCACAATGGCTGCGGTCAAGTCCAGCAAAGATGGCTAGACACCCGTGTGCACCGGGGCGACATTACAATGTGTGATGCCCGGTGCTTGCGCATTATCACAAAGCGACACGTCCCCCTTTCGCGGAGTATACCTATGTTCAGTCACGTGCACGTCGGAGCTAGGGATCTTGAGTGTTTGGTAGTCTTTTACGACGCCTTGCTGGCGAAACTAGGCCTTATCCAGATGCCTGAAGGGAACGGTGGGGCTGCTCGCGGCGTAGGCTGGCGATACCCCAATAGGCGATGGCCCCAGTTCTACGTCCAGCACCCTATAAATGGTCTTGCAGCCACTTGGGGGAACGGTGTTCAAGTGAGTTTTCTGGCAGCTTCGGAGGCCCAGGTTCGTGAGGTCTGGGCGCTTGCTATTGAGATGGGAGGAACCAATGAGGGTAAGCCGGGCTTTCGAGAATATGCTTCAGATTTCTATGCAGCATATTGTCGGGATCCAGAGGGGAATAAGCTTTGTTTTGCATATGCTCCGGATCCCTAAGCGTAGCTTGAAACTTTGAACAGTCGAGAATCGAGGGCGCAGCATTATCTATCGGGAAGCAAGGCGTGTTCGCCGGACGGATACGGCAGTGGAGCTGCCGTCAAATGCGAGCATCACCTTTTCGGGCTTTTTATAGCTGCTAGCTGTGATCAGGATAGGCCGGTGAATTGTTCGCACCACAGCTTCTATCTGGCTGCCAAGGCTGTGCGCGTTGCGTGAGTTGTCTTCACCCACTCTTCCTATCACCAACAGTCGAATCCTCCTGAAGGTCGCTCAGATTTCTACCAAGTGTCCGTGGCGCTGCTTCAGCTCAGGAAACGCAGCGCCGGAAATGGCCGTTCGCTCCCTGGCCTTTTCCAGCATGTGTTGGCCATGCTCCAAGGCCAGTTTTGCACGCTGCGCATCCAGCGTGGCCAGATCTTCCAGTAGATGTTCACTGCTGCCGAGACCGATATTGCCGCTGAGGTCAGCGGATGCAGGATATTTCTCCTTATCCAGCACATGAAGCAAGGTCAGGGGGAGCGCTGAGACGTTGCGAAGCCCATGCTGCGTAATCACAGACCGCCAATGCGGATTGTGAGTTATCTGCATGCCATTACGTGGGTCATTGTCGTCCTCCTTAGTGGCTCATGAGCTTGTCGATGGCACCGGGTTTGTCATGCATACCGAAGCGGTCAACGATTGTTGCGCTGGCTTCATTGAGACCGAGCACTTCAACCTCAGCGCCCTCACGGCGGAACTTGATCACGACCTTATCCAGCGCTGCGACGGCGGTAATATCCCAGAAATGCGCCTGTGTGAGATCGACGGTGACCTTTTTCAGCGCTTGCTTGAAGTCAAAACCCTCAGTGAACTTGTCTGCAGAGCTGAAGAACACCTGGCCCACAACGTAATAAGTCCGATGCGATTGCGCCTCTTGCAGAGTGCTCTTGATGTCCAGATAGTGTCCGACCTTGTTGGCAAAGAACAGGGACGCCAGCAGCACACCGACCAATACGCCGTAGGCCAGGTTGTGAGTGGCCACGACGACCACGACGGTCGCCACCATGACGAGGTTGGTCGACAGCGGATGCTCTTTCATATTGCGCAAGGAATCCCAGCTAAAGGTACCGATGGACACCATAATCATCACTGCCACGAGTGCCGCCATCGGGATTTTAGAGAGCCATTCGCCAAGAAATACCACCATCAGCAGCAGGAAAACGCCGGCACACAATGTCGAGAGGCGGGTGCGGCCACCAGATTTCACGTTGATGACTGACTGGCCGATCATCGCGCAACCTGCCATCCCGCCGAGCATGCCAGCGGCGATGTTGGCCACACCCTGACCTTTGCACTCGCGGTTTTTGTTGCTGGTGGTATCCGTCAGACCGTCGACGATGGTCGCGGTCATCATCGACTCCAATAGGCCTACAACTGCCAGCGCTGCGGAGTAAGGAAAGATGATGCGCAGGGTTTCAAAGTTCAGCGGCACTTCAGGCCACAGAAAAATCGGCAGTGTGTCCGGCAATTGGCCCATGTCACCCACGGTACGGATGTCCAGCCCGAGGTAAAAGGCAAGTGCAGTCAGTGTCAGGATGCACACTAATGGCGAAGGAATCAGCTTGCCAATCACAGGTACATACGGAAACAGGTAGATTATCCCTAGGCCCGCTGCGGTCATGGCGTAGACGTGCCAGGTCACGTTGGTCAATTCAGGTAACTGCGCCATAAAAATCAGAATCGCTAATGCGTTTACAAAACCCGTGATCACAGAGCGAGAGACGAAGCGCATCAGCGAACCTAGCTTCAGGTAACCCGCGAGGATTTGAAGTACCCCACAGAGCAACGTGGCTGCCAGCAGATACTGAAGTCCGTGCTCTTTAACCAAAGTAACCATGAGCAGTGCCATGGCGCCGGTAGCCGCCGAGATCATGCCGGGACGACCGCCGACGAAGGCAATAACAGCACAGATACAGAAGGAGGCGTAGAGACCAACCTTGGGGTCGACGCCGGCAATGATCGAGAAGGCAATGGCCTCCGGGATCAATGCCAGGGCGACTACGAGACCTGCTAGCACGTCTCCACGGACGTTGGAAAACCACGTTTGTTTGAGCGATTGCAGCATCAGAATATCCAAGGCAAAGCATCGCGCACGCCAAAGGAATGGCGAACGAATCGATACAAGTTCAAATTTTGAGGATTTTTTGCTGTGTGCTTGAGGTGCAAAAACCAGGCGTACAGCAGTGTGCGCCCGCGAGCGAGACTAGCGGAAGCAGGTGTTGCGAGGGGGGCGTAGCGCTAAGGCGGCGTAGGCTGCCAGTAGATCGTTTGGAGTACAGTCATGCTGATGTTCCTGTGCTCAAGGGGTATGCGGAACCGAAGTATACAATGAAGCCGTCGCCGATTGCGACCCGTTGCCAAGCTCTGCATGAGCTACGTCAGATATAGGCTTAGTCAATCGGTATACCTGCGGGCAAGACTTTGCTTTCCATTCATTCCTGTTCGAGCTGGTCTGTGTGCTGAGCGGTGAGTTGGCCAGACGGTTACTGTTAGCTGCCTTCGTGGCCGACCGGAGGCAGTTCTGCTCGCGTTTGATCGTCCAGGCTTATCGTCATGCTGGCGTGAACCTAGTGTCGGATGCGGACTTCTGCCATCCGGGGTGTTCCGGAAGGCGGCCGAGAGAACCCGGAAAAAACGTACGCTAACCTTTTGGTTTCTTCTAACCACAAGATACCGGCGCACTGAGCGCAGCGTAGGATGTCCAGCTGTTCCGCACGTAATAGTGTAGCAATGCACACTCTGCTATCATCCAATTTGCTCCCTGTGCGCGAGGCCATAGAAAAGTTCCAATTTTTTTGGGGCATTCCATCGAACCCGAGAGCACAGCTACTGGCCTTATTCCTGTGAGTGCACACTATGAACACCGTGACTCATCCCGTCAGTTCTAGTAAGTCCGCTCAAGAGGAAGCGCTCAGGATGAACGCTGTTCGCAGGTACGCCATCCTAGACACGCCTCCGGATGGCGCATTTGATCGTGTGACCGCGATAGCAGCTCGTCTTCTTGGAACTCCGATAGCAATCGTGAGCATCGTCGATACAGACCGAATCTGGTTCAAATCTCATCACGGACTCGACGTAAAACAAATTCCCCGCAATTCAGGCCTTTGTTCTTCCGCGATCCTCCAGGCAGAACCTTGGTTAGTAACGGACGCTAGACACGACCCTCGTACGCTCGTTAATCCCCTCGTCGCAGGCGAATTCGGGTTACAGTTTTATTTGGGAGTACCGCTTCATACCCACGACGGTTTCAATCTTGGCACGCTATGTGTTTTGGACACGCAGCCGCGTACGGTCACCCAAGACCAGCTAGACACATTGACGGATCTTGCAAGCGTTGTGATGGATCAACTGGAGCTGCGCCTGTCTGCTATGCGATCCATCGCGGAAAAGGAAGCGGCGCTGAATCATTCCCACTTAATGGCCGAAGAAATCGACCATCGTGTGATGAATAGCCTTCATCTGATTGTGTCGATGTTGAGCATTCAAAGTGCTCAGCTGGGCAGCTCTGAAGCGGCTAAGGAGATTTCCAGAGCGGCAACCAAGATATTTGCTGTAGCCAATGTGCATAAACATATTAATGTCGGCAAGGCAGCCTCTACGCTGGATAGTGCTGACTATCTCGTCCAATTGTGCGCTGGCTTATCTACGATGCTGGGATCTGAAAGCCAGATGGTAATCTCAGTCGACGCCGTCCCACTGGCGTTGGATAGTGAACAACTCAGCCGAATCGGTCTGATTGTTAACGAATTGGTGACCAATGCATTGAAATATGGAGCCTCTAAAATCAACGTTCATTTAACACCATATCAGCACCAATGCTGCTTGACTGTGAGCGACAATGGCAGAGGCCTCCCGACTGACTTTGATGTACATAAAATGTCGGGGCTGGGAATGAAGGTGATCACTGAACTGGTAAAGAACCTAGATGGTTCGCTAAGTCATGAGCCCAACGCAGACCTTGGAGGCACCGCGTTTCAGATAATTTTTTCTCCTGTGTTCAAGACTCGCCTCCCCGCAAGGCTGGTTCCTGATGGTCTTCTGAGATGAGCAGGGAGACCGTAACGTACAAGGACTTTAATGGAAACGGTCTGCAACTTCATCTCGGCGAGCGCTCTGTGTAAGGTTAATCTGAAACCCGTGTCGGGCAATGGATTGTCAGATATCGTATCCCTCGGATGCTCAAAAAGCCCGCCCAGCGTAGGCTTGAATGATTGGCGCTATCCAAGAGCAGCAATTATCCGCCACTGCTCATTACTGTTTTGTAGAGGTAACGACAGAGCTGCTCTTGCTGGGTTCTGTATTGGATTTCAAGACACACCACTGCTTCCATCTGACCCAGCCAAACGTCATCTGAAACGTGTTGCAGGTGATTAACCGTATCCCGCCAAGCAATGCGAGCCAGCTCAACGGCTTCCACCAATTCCACCAGGTACGAATCTGAAGCCAGCGTAGAGACTGTGTGCATTTAAAAAATCGCCACCCATGAGCCCTTCAAGGGCGCTGGCAGCGATCCCGCTTCGTGGTGCTCAACGTAAAATTCCAGCCAGCCAACGTACGTTCGGAGATTTTGTTCATTAAGTTGAGTGCCAAAATTTAAGGAAAATATTCGCTACGAATATGGCTTTCTCACGATAAGCAGCTACCGTAAAGTTGCCAATAAAATCTAACTGTGCTTTGTCCCTGCCTCGCAAGAGTCACGGCTGCTCCATGGAGGGGTAAATGGGCTGCTTGATATGCGCTCAAAAGACTGGTTTGCAACGGTCAATTGGCGATTGGGAGGAGCGTCACTGTGCTACCTGCGGGCATTACCGAATCTCAAGAAACTTTCTCGTTCTTATGGAAATACAGGGTCTGAAATTCAATATCGAGGAAACGAGACTCTGGCTGTCAACTCTGAGGAGAACTGATCCTCTCCCTGGAATCGTCGCGGAGAATGCGATTTGTGTTAAAAATTTATCTATCGGTTCTCGCGTTTATGCCACACGCGCAACAGGTAGACGATAGATCCCGTAATTTCGTAACGCATCTCGTAGTGGCCAATCAGGATTCGGCGCACATCGCTAGGTTCGAACTCATCTAGCCGCTCACCGATGCGTGGATTTGCCAGCAACGTTGTCGGGGCAACTGTTAGTTGCTGTACAGTACGAGCAGCGGCAGGCTGATCCACCACCGTCGCCAGAAATTCATATAGGCGAGCAAGGTCAGAAAGCGCTTTGCTGGTGCAATTCAACTCCATCAATTCGGGATTGCTAATGGCGATTCGGTGTTGGGGCTGTCGGCCCAGGCTTGGACAGCTTAGTGGTCAATCACATGACCAGCGTCTACATCGGCCAACGCTTCGCGTGTCAGGCGACTGCGCCCCCCTTCTTGGTCTATCCAAGCAGCCAGAGTCTGCTTGACGATCCAATTCTTGGAGCGCTCCAGCCGCTCAGCCATTAAATCTACCTTTTCGGCTAACTGCATAGGTACATGAGCGGTGACGGATCGAGTTTTTGCGGTAGTTGCCATGAAGACTGCTACTTCTAACCAATTGGCTGCACAAGGTGCATGCCTTGCCGGCGTTCAATCACAGCAGCTTCCGATGCCGCTTGGCGTAACGTAATGGCACGTTCGCTGGCTTGGCGTGCTTCGGCATAATCGCCATTTTTTCTGAGTTCATTGGCGCGCCATTCCGCCGCTTCGGCAGAAGCAAGCAACGCCAAAGAGTGCGGCACGTTTTGCTCTGATTTTTGATTCAGTTCTTGCGTGCTTCGATGGCGCTCGATCACGTGCGAGGCCTCGCGGGCCGCATTACGCAATTGGGTACGGGCAATATCGTAACTGTCATTGGGTACAGCTTCGAGGGTTTGGAGGCAATTATGCAACGACTCCACTGCCGTCAGCAGCTTATCAATTTTCTGTAACAGCTCAACTGTGTCAGGATGATTTTTCATGAAGCGTCACTTCTCTCGAATTGGTACGGTGGGGTTCGAGTGAGGAATGTCATCAGCAGCCGGTGGAATGACATGTGATTGAGCCTCTCATTCTACGCCAGCGTCCAAAAAAAATGATTCAAAGTAATCATAACTAATAATATTATGTTGACAAGCTGCGGTGTCAGGCTGGGCTATACCCTAACCTGATGTCAGCTCCTGCTGCTCGCAGTCAACAGCGGCTTTCGGTATGGACAGATTAGGCTCTGAAAGCGCTTCGTAGGTGGATATCCATGGTCATGGTGTATTCAGCGGGAAACTAGAGTTGGCGTGGGCTTCACTCATGTCCATGGGTTGACATCTTTCCTTTACATCGACGAAA
>NZ_LYSO01000123.1:0-17384 GCF_001728935.1 Pseudomonas sp. AP42 | reverse complement strand
GTGCGCGCCCGCCATACCCGCGACGTAAGCCAGATGCGCTTGCGCGATGCGCTGATCGTGGGGGTCGCGCAGATCGGCGCGTTGATTCCCAGCGTATCGCGTTCGGGCTCCACGTTGACCGCGGCGCTGTTCCTGAATTTCAAACGCGAAGAAGCGGCGCGGTTTTCCTTCCTGCTGGGTTTGCCGGCCATCGCCCTGGCCGGTTTGAAAGAGCTGTGGGTGCTGCTGCGCGCCGATCTGCCCGCCCACGCCTGGCCGCACTTGATGTTCGGGTTGGTGGTGGCCAGCGTCTCGGCGTTCTTTGCCATCTGGGGCCTGATGAAGTTCCTGGAGCGTTTCTCCACCTGGCCGTTCGTGATCTACCGCGCGCTGCTGGGAGTGTTTTTGATCGTGGCCGTCAGCACCGGCCTGCTTACCTGACCCTTGTAGGAGCGAGCTCGCTCGCGAAAAACGCCCAGGCGCCGCGCTCATCCAGAAAGCCCGCGTTATCGTTGACGTTTTTCGCGAGCAAGCTCGCTCCTACAGGTTATTGGCGGTCGGCCAGCGCTTCGAGCAAGTCGGCCGAGGGCACGAAGAACAGGCCGCCGGTCACGGCCGTGCTGAAGTCGAGCAAGCGGTCGTAATTGCCGGCCGGGCGGCCGACGAACATGTTTTCCAGCATCTGTTCCAGGGGCTGAGGCGAACGTGCGTAGCCGATGAAATAAGTGCCGAATTCGCCCGCGCCTGGGCGGCCAAAGGGCATGTTGTCGCGCAGGATCTTCACTTCCTCACCGCTCTCGTCGGTGATGACGGTCAGCGCGCTGTGGGAGTTGCTCGGCTTGGCGTCTTCGTCCAGTTCGATGTCCGATAATTTGGTGCGCCCGATCACCTTCTCTTGAGCCTCCACCGTCAACCCATTCCACGCGGTCATGTTGTGCAGGTATTTCTGCACCAGCACATAGCTGCCGCCTTCGAACTCAGGGTCTTCATCGCCCACCAGGGTGAAGGCCTCGGCCTTGCGCCCCACCGGGTTCTCGGTGCCGTCGACGAAACCGATGATGCTGCGCATATCGAAGTAGCGAAAGCCCTGGACCTCGTCGACCACCTTCACGCTATCACCCAGGGCCGCCATCAGTTGGGTCGCCAGCTCGAAACACAGGTCCATCTGCTCGGCACGGATGTGCAGCAGGATGTCGCCGGGGGTCGACACCGCCTTGCGCCCTTGCACACCGAACTCGCGAAACGGATGCAAGGCCGCCGGGCGCGGCGCGCCGAACAGGCGGTCCCAGGCATCCGAGCCAAACCCGCAAACGCAAGTCAGGTTGCCCGAGGGCACGCGCTTGCCTACCGAGCGCACCAGGCCTGCGATGTCGGCGCACCAGGCACGCACGTTTTCAACCGCATCGGGCGCCAGGGTGGCGACCATGAAGATCGCGCTGCTGGTGATCGGGTGGCACACCGATTGCGGTTCGAGCGGAGGACGGACGGGGCAGGTTTTCATGGGCGTTCCACAGGCTGAGGGCGATTTGAACCTGCGCAGATTAGCAGATCATCGAGGGCAACTGGCCCACACCTGGCGAATCAGGGCTTTGAGCTTGAGCGCCTCGGCCCAGCGATCGGTGAGTTCGCGCCCCTGTGCGTCGGTAATCGCATAGGGTGGCGGGCCCAACTCGCAAGTGAAGGACAAGCTCTGGGGGGTGTCAGCGCGGCCCAGCCAGTGTTCTATCCCATAGCGCCACCAGCCGGTAAACCGCTCGACCCACGGTTGGTGCTGGGGAAAATCCAGACCAACCTGCACCTGTTCGCTGCTGGCGATGCGGCCATGAAAGCCCCAGCTGTGACGCAGGATGGTGCGTATCTGTTCGTCGTCTTCCACACTGCCGGGCTCGGGCAACTCGCGGCCAACCACGTAGTGGGAAAGGTCTGCGAGCAGTTTCAGATCGGGCATCTGTGCCAGCAGGTCGAGGGTGAACAACAGGTCGTTGGTGAGCCGGTAACGGTGGGTTTCCAGCAGGATCGGGAAGTCCACCTGTTCGGCCAGGCGTTGCCAGCCGTCGATCAGCCTGGCCGCCTCGGCCTGGGTACGCGGGCGCACGTCGGCTTGCAAGGTGAGGTGGTGACAGCCGTGACGGCTGATCACCTCCAATGTCCTGGCTAGATCTTCCACCGATTGCGGGAACAGTTGCCCTTCAATCTGCAAGCCCCTGGCCGTGGCCGCCGCGTGCAGGCGCTGCACCGACGCCGGCGCCCAGTAATGGTCGGTGATGCCATCAAAACCGGCGGCGGCGATGCGGTCCAATTGCGCTTCCAGGCTGCCGGGTTCGGTTTGCATGGCCCACATCGATTGGAATACTAAGAACTGGCGCATGTCAGCCTCGCAGTAATGGCTTCAGGGAGACGTCAGGGTCGGCCAGGCTGGCCGGGTTGAGCGGGATGTGGGCGGTGATCAAGCGCTCGCACAGCTTGATGTCCTTGGCTGCGCGGTTACCCATGGCCCAACCGCAGGCGCCTTGCAAACGGTGATGGTCGTCCAGGTAGAACAGCAGCAGGCCGCCTTCGGGCAATTGCCGGCGAACCATCAGCGCAGTCATCACCCCGACGGTGTGCAAACCCCACGCGTATTGATCGGACCAGAAACCCGGGATCGTCTCGAACGCCAGCTGGCGCCCCAGCAGGTTCAACGCCGCGAGACGGCCCTGGGCTTCGGCGTTGCGCCAGGTTTCCTGGCGCTGATAAAGGCCCGCCAGGCGAAACTCGCACACGTCCCCCGCCGCGTAGATATTCGTCGCACTGGTGCGCAACTGCGCGTCGACACGAATGCCCTGCCCGACGTCCAAGCCCGCCGCTGCGGCCAACTCGATGTTGGGCTGCATGCCAATGCCGACCACCACCAGGTCGCAGGGCAGCCGCTGCCCGTCGACCAGTTGCACGGCGTCGGCATGGATGCATTCCAGGGCAACGTTCAAACGCACGTCCACACCCTGCTCACGGTGCAATGCCAGTAGCGCGTCACTGATCACCGGCGGCAACACCCGCCCTGCCAGCCGTGGCCCGGCTTCCAGCAACGTCACCTCGCAGCCCAGGCCCCGCGCGGTCGCCGCCACCTCCAAGCCGATAAAACCACCGCCAACCACTACCAACCTAGCGCCAGGGCGCAACCTATCGCGCAGGGCCAAGGCTTCATCGTGGGTGCGCAGGTAAAAGACATTCGCCTGCTCTTGGGGCAAACGCCGCGCCCGGCCTCCGGTGGCCAGCAGCAGGCCGGCATAGCTCAACCATTGGCCATCGGCCAGTTGCAACCGGTGGTGCTGCGGCTCCAGGCGGCTGACCGGGTTGGCGGCGATATGCTCTACCTCGAGCGCCGCCAACTGCTGGCTGTCGCACAGGCTGCATTGCGCCAGGTCGGTCGAGCCTTGCAGCAAGCCCTTGGACAGCGGTGGCCGCTCGTAGGGCAAGTGCGCTTCATCGCCGATCAGGATCAGGCGCCCGCCGTAGCCTTCTTCACGCAAAGTCAGTGCCGCACGGCCACCAGCATGGCCGGCGCCGACGATGATCAGGGGGGCGTTCATCCTTCGGCCGTGACGGCGAGCAGTACTCGCCCCGCATCCACCCGCACCGGGTAGGTCTTCAGATTGACGCAGACCGGCGCGCCCAAGGCCTTGCCAGAGCGGTAATCAAAGCGCCCGTTGTGCTTGGGGCATTCGATCACATGGTCCATCACCAGGCCGTCGGCCAGGTGGATTTTCTCGTGGGTGCACAGGCCGGCAGTGGCGAAGAATTCATCCTCGGCAGAGCGGAACACCGCGTAGGTCTGCGCGCCGTGGTCGAAGCGCAGCACGTCTTCTGCTTCTATTTCGCCCACGGCGCAGACGTCGATCCATTGATCGTTCATGCATTTATCTCCAATGACTGGCTCTTACTCTGTGGCGAACGAGCTTGCTCGCCACGGGCGGGGCGTTGGACGAAGTAGCTGGGGTCGCTGCGCTGGCGCCAGATCGTCGGAATGATTTCCTGGTAGGCCTGCCACAGGTTGGCATACGGCGGCGGGCAGTCGCTGCGGATCTCTTCGTGCAGCTGGCTGAGCGCGTGGTAAGGCACCATCGGGTACATGTGGTGTTCGAGGTGGTAGTTCATGTTCATGTAGATAAAGCGCAGCACGCGGTTCATGTAGATGGTGCGGCAATTGCTGCGGTGGTCGAGCACATCTTCGGCCAGGCCCACGTGCTGGCTGAGGCCAAACAGGTAGCCGAGCCACGCGCCATAGAGGCTGGGCAGGCCCACCAGCATCAGCGGCAACCAGCTGTGCAGGTACAGCGCAGTGCCGATGATCACCGCATAAAGACCGACCCAGATACGCGCATCTCGGTACACCTTGGGCCACTCGGATTCGGGGATGAAGTCCTGCTCCTGGGCACTCATTCGCCCGAGCGCGTGGCGGGCCACGCCGCTGAAGGTCTTCCAGGCCAGGGGCAGGTTGAACAGGCTGAGGGCCATCATCCATAAGCTGGGCGGGCGCGGTTCGACGATCTCCGGGTCACGGCCGACGACGATGGTGTCGGTGTGATGACGGGCGTGGCTCCAGCGCCACACGTGGGGTTCGAAGAGGCACATGAAGCTCGCCACCTGGTACAGCGCATCGTTCATCCAGCGGGTCTTGAACGCCGTGCCGTGGCCGGTTTCGTGCCAGCGCGGGTTGGAGGCCGTGCCATAAAGCACACCGTAGGCGATGAAGAACGGCACGCAGGCCCAACTGCCCCAGAACCAGTAGCCGCCGACACCAGTGGCCAACAACGCCGAGAACCACAGGGCGGTGTCGAGCAACGCCGGAGCGTCGCGGCGTTGCATCAGGGCTTTCATGCGATTGCGCGGGATGGGCGACTGGTACCAACGGGCCGAGACCAGGCCCTTGTCGGCGGCGCGGGCCGCTTCGGGGCCGGTGAGGCTGTAGTCGCGCCGAGCGCGGTGAGCGGTGTGTTCAGGCATTGTTATTGTTCTCCGCAAGCGTGGGTTTCAGGGGCTTTGCGAAACCAACCATAGAGCGCGGCTAAATCACCCTCAAGGCCTTGAATCCATTCCCTATCAAGCTATCATCCAGGCCCAGCGGAGCTTGATAGTTTTCTATCAAGACGCTCAAGGGGCCTGCCATGCACAACAACAAACGCCCAACCATCGCCACCGTTGCCGCCCAGGCGGGGCTCAGCGTAGCCACCGTCGACCGCGTGTTGAACGCCCGCGCGCCGGTCAACCCCGGCACCGCCGAACAGGTGTTCCAGGCCGCCGAAGCGGTGGGCTATTTCGCCGCACGGCTGATCGGCCAACGCATTCGCGAGCGCCGGCCCACCTACCGTTTCGGCGTGCTGTTGCTGGGGACCGCCCAAGCGTTCTATGCGCAGTTGGCACACTGCATCAGCGAGGCCGCGCAGCATCACGCCACCGCCAACCTGAGCTGCCAGTTCGACTACATCAACGACCGCACGCCCGGCGCCATCGTCGCGCAAATCGAACAACTGGCCGTGCAGTGCGACGCCCTCGCGGTGGTCAGCTTCGCCCACCCATTGATCAACGCCTGCCTGGCGCAGATCCGCACAGCGGGCGTGCCGGTGGTTGCCCTGCTCTCGGACATCCATGAACACGCCGCCGAACCCTATGTGGGCCAGGACAACCACGTGGTCGGGCGCACCATGGGCTGGCTGCTGGCGCGCACTTGCGGCGCACGCAAAGGCAGCGTGGGCATCCTGTTGGGTGGCCACCGTTTTCTCGGCCATCAGGCACGGGTCGAGGGCTTGCACAGCTACCTGGCCGAACACGCGCCGGGGCTCAAGCCGTTGGAGCCGCTGATCAACCTGGACAACTGCGACATCACCGAAGAAGCCACCCTCGACCTGCTCAGCCGCCATACCGATTTGCGTGGGTTATGCGTGGTCGGCGGTGGTGGCGACGGTGTGATCAACGCCTTAGCCCAACTGCCCAAGCGCCCGGCGCTGTGCTGCATCCTGCAAGAGTCCACGCCGTTGTCGCGTCAGGCATTGAGCAACGGCTTGATTGATGTGGTGATGGACTCGCAGCCACGGCAAACGGCCGTGGCGCTGGTGGAGTTGCTGGTGCGCTTGCAGAGTGATGAGGGGTTTGAGCCCTTGAGGCACCGCGTACATATACCGCCGCAGATAGTGACCCCGGAAAACCTGTGCAACTGATCGGGTTGGCTTGAGGTTTCAGCGCTCACGGAAATCGGCGGCGCTCAAGCCAAACCGACTCATTTTGTTGTACAGCCCGCCCCGCGACACATCCAGTTGCTGTGCGGCCAGGCGAATGTTGCCGTGGGTGCTGGTGAGCGCGGCAACGATGGCATGCATTTCATGGCTGCTCAAATCCTGCGCGGGCTGGGGCTGGTAGGCGCGCAACGTGGTGCGTTGCTGGGTTTCCAACGGCAAGTCAGCCGATTGAATCAGCTCGCCCATCGCCAGGTTGGTCGCCCGCTCAATGACGTTTTCCAGTTCCCGCACGTTGCCCGGCCAACCATGGGCTGACAGCAACGCCAACGCATCCGGCGCGAAACCTTGCACCGTTTTACGTAGCGAGCGGGCACAGCGCTGCAGGAAGTGCCGCGCCAGCAATGGGATATCGTCACGGCGCATGCGCAGTGGCGGCACGCTCAGGTTCAGCACGTTGAGTCGGTAGTAAAGGTCTTCACGAAACGCGCCCTCGGCCACCGCCTGGCTCAGGTTGCGATGGGTGGCCGCGATGATGCGCACGTCGACTTGCCGCGATTGCTTGGCCCCGACGCGGGTGATTTCACCCTCCTGCAAAACCCGTAGCAGACTGACCTGGGCATCGAAGGACATGTCGCCGATTTCATCCAGGAAGATGGTGCCGCCATCCGCCAGTTCGAACTTGCCTGCCGCCCCACCCCGCGCCGAGCCGGTGAACGCACCTTCGACGTGGCCGAACAGTTCGCTCTGCACCAGGTCCCGTGGGATCGCGCCGCAGTTGACCGCCACAAACGGGCCGTTGCAACGCTCGCTGCCGTTGTGAATGGCCTGGGCAAACAGCTCCTTGCCGGTGCCGCTTTCGCCGAGGATCAAGGTGGTGGACTCGCTGCGACTGGCAATGCGCCCCAGGTGCAGTGCATCTTGTATGGCCCGCGAGGTGCCCAGGATGGTCTCGAAGGTATAGCGGGCCTGGGTCCCGATAATGCGCCGGGTAATCTCGCGGATACGGCGGTTTTCGCGCACCGACACAATCACTCCACCCTGCTCCAGTGGGCATACCGAAACCAGGCAGGCGAGTTGGCTGCCGTCGTGCAAGTGGAAGGTGCAATCGCGGTCGCGCACCGGCTCACCTAGCGCGTCGCTCAGTTCACTGCGGCCCAGGCGCTGGAAAGGACTGCCGATCAACTCGCGCCCCACCCCGAACAGTTGCCGCGCATAACGGTTGAGTGCCTTGATGCAGCCACGCTCATCGAGCACCACCAAACCTTCGTTGAGCACTTCGAGCACGGCCTGTTGTTCTTCCAGCAACACCTGCAGCGCCATCTGCCGCGACACCGCTTCGGCCGCCGCTTGAACGGTGCCCAGGGTATGGAAATGAAACCAGCCGGGCTCGGCGGTCAGGGTGAGCATGGCCAAGGTCTGGCCTTGGGCATCCTTGATCGGCGCGGCGGCGCAGTGCATGTGGCGCTGGCGCAGGCCGCTGGCGAAATTTTCTTCCGCCAGCACATACACCAGGCGATCTTCGGCCAGGGCCAGGCCGGTGCAGTTGGTGCCTTGCACCGATTCGAGCAAGCGACTGCCCACCGGGGTGATGTCCAGCCCGCAAAAATACAGAGTCGTGCCCTCGGCATCCGTGAGGTTGATATGCCCGCGCGGGTTGTAAGCCAGTAATCCATGCATGACCTGCGCGGCGGCGGCGATCAGGGCGCGATGGTGGGCCAGGGTCGCCGCCAGCGCATGAGGCGCAACAAAGCGGTAGTCGTTGTGACCGGGCTCGATACCCGCCTCGACACTGCGTCGCCAGGAATCCCAGATGACTTGGCGCACCCCGTCCGGACGCACGACTTGGCCAGCCAGGCACTCTCGCCACGCCTGTTCCAACGCGGCGATGGGCCCGTCGTTCAGCGCGGCAGGCCCCAGGTTCGTGAGGTATTCGAGGTCTTGCACACTGAACGCCTGGGTCATTGCGGTTATCCATGTTCATATTTTCGACATGTCAGTATAGACATGTCATAAAAATGAACACTTTTTGTTTGATTAAAATAATAAGCCTTTATAAATCAGCTACTTATAAACTGGCACAGGCCTTGCTCTTGCCCCTGTGTCACCCAGGACGGTCCTGGGGGCCCATAACAACAAAAGGGGTCGTTTCATGAGTACACAGAACATCCGCCTGGGCTTGATCGGTGCCGGCCGCATGGGCAGCTTCCATGGCCTTACCGCTGCACGCCATATCCCCGGTGCCTGCCTCGCCGCCATCGCCGATCCCGTCCCAGGCCAGGCCGCTCGCCTGGCAGCAGAACTGGGGGTGGACAAGGCCTACACCGACCCGCAACAGCTGCTGGACGACCCGGACATCGAGGGCGTACTCATCGCCGCCCCTGCCCGTAGCCATGCCGAGCTGGTGATCAAGGCCGCACGTGCCGGTAAGGGCATCTTCTGCGAAAAACCCATGGCGATTACCCTGGATGAAGCCGACCGCGCCATCGCCGCCGCTGCCGATGCACGGGTGCCCCTGCAGGTCGGCTTCAATCGGCGCTTCGCCAGAAGCTTTCGCACGGCGCACCTCGACGTCGTCGCCGGACGTATTGGCACGCCGCAACTGCTGCGCTCGCTGACCCGCGACCCGGCGCTGAACAACCCGGCCAACTCACCGCAATGGGTGATCTTCCTCGAAACCCTGATCCACGACTTCGACACCCTGCGCTACCTCAACCCCGGAGCCGAAGTGGTACAGGTGCAGGTGATGGCGGACGCACTGATTGCCCCGCAATTCAAAAGCCAAGGCTTGCTCGACACCGCCGTGGTCACCCTGCGCTTTGACAACGGCGCCATTGCCACCGCCGAAGCCAGCTTCCAGGCCGTGTATGGCTACGATGTGCGCGGCGAAGTGTTCGGCAGCAAGGGCATGCTGAGCATGGGCAGCCTTAACGACTGCGACCTGGTGCGCTACCTGGCCGAGGGCATCCAGGCAGACACGCAGCGGATGGACACCGACCTGCTGCGCGACGCCTACATCGCCGAGCTCAACCACTTTGTCGACTGCCTGCGCAGCGGCGCCAAGCCCCTGGCCAGCGGTGAAGATGCGCGTGCAGCCCTGGCAATTGCCCGTGCCTGCATTGAATCGTACCAAACCGGCAAGGCCGTGGCCGTTCAAGGAGCCCGCTGATGATGCCGTTCAAATTGGCCGTCAGCGCCGAAATGGTGTTCCTCGACCTGCCCTTCATCGAACGGGTCAAACGTATTCATGCCCTGGGTTTCAGCGCCGAAATCTGGGGTTGGGCCGATAAGGACATTCAGGCCTTGGCGGCGACCGGTGCGGACTTCACCTCGATGACCGGCTACCTCACCGGCACCCTCACCGACCCCGACGGCATCCGCCAATTGCTCGACAGCGCCCGTGAGTCCCTGGGCATTGCCGAGCGCCTCAATTGCCCCTGCCTCAACCTGCATGGCACGGGCCTGGGTGAAGGCGGCCTGCCCGTGCAGCCCGTCAGCCACACCACCGGGCGCATGTGGCTGAGCGCATGCAAAAGCCTGGAGAAAATCGCGCGCCTGGGGGAAGACGCCGGCCGCGTGTTCCTGCTGGAAAACCTCAACACCGCCGTCGACCACCCCGGTACACCGTTTGCGCGTGCCGACGACACCCTGGCCCTGATCGAAGCCGTCGGCAGCCCGCATCTGAAGATGAACCTGGACCTGTACCACGCGCAGATTGGCGAAGGTAACCTGATCGAATTGATCCAGCGCGCTGGCAGCGCCATCGGCGAAATCCAGGTCGCTGATGTGCCTGGACGCAAGGAGCCCGGCACGGGCGAAATCCACTACCCGGCCATTGCACGGGCCTTGCACGCCATGGGTTACACCGGTGTGGTCGGCCTGGAGGGCTGGGCCAGCGGCGACAGCGAGACGGCCCTGGAGCGTTTCCGCCAGGCATTCACCCTATAACAATAAAAGGAACAGCCTCATGCACCGTTATTCATTACTAATGGCCGCGCTGTTATTGATGTTCAGCCAGTGGTCCTTCGCCGCCTATCGCATCGGCGTGAGCATTGCCCGGGTGGACGATAACTTCATGACCTACGTGCGCACCGGCCTGGAAGCGGCAGCCAAACACCAGGACGTGCAGATCCAATTCGAAGACGCCCAGGGCGATGTGGTGCGCCAGCTCAATCAGGTCGAAGGCTTTCTCAACCAGAAGGTCGATGCGGTGATCGTGCTGCCGGTCGACACCGCCGCCACCGCCAACATCACCCGCGCAGCCGTGGCGGCGAAGACGCCGCTGGTGTACGTCAACCGCCACCCGGATGAGCGTACGCTGCCTGAGGGCGTGGTCACGGTGGCCTCCAACGACATCGAAGCGGGGCAATTGCAGATGCGTTACCTCGCCCAAAAACTGGGTGGTAAGGGCAACGTGGCGATCATCATGGGCGACCTTGCGCAGAACGCCACCCATGCCCGTACCGAGGGGGTCAAACAGGTGCTCAAGGACTTCCCGGGGATCAAGATCGTCGAGCAGCAAAGCGCCGAATGGCAGCGCAGCAAAGGCATGGACCTGACCAGCAACTGGTTGCTGGCCGGCACCGCGTTCAATGCCATTGTCGCCAACAACGATGAAATGGCGATTGGCGCGGCCATGGCCTTGCAACAAGCAGGCAAGGCCAAGGGCGAGATTGCAATTGTCGGCATCGACGGCTTGCCCGATGGCCTGGCAGCGATCAAGCGCGGGCTGTTGGCGGGCTCGGTGTTCCAGGACCCCAAGGCCCAGGCTGCCCAGGCCGTGCAAGCGGCGGTGCGGATGATCAAGGGCGAGCAGGTTGAAGCACAGGTGTGGGTGCCATTTGAACTGATCACACCTGAACAGGTGGCGGTGTTTGAGCAGCGCTACAAATAACGCAGCTTTGTAGGAGCGAGCTCGCTCGCGAAGAACGCCCAGACGCCGCGCTCATTCAGGAAGCACGCGTTATCGTTGACGTTTTTCGCGAGCAAGCTCGCTCCTACCTGGTTATCGTATCAATCCAGGTCACTTGCATCATGGCGCTCGGGCAACTGATCATCCCCCGACACCCGGTTCACCCGCCGCCCACGCTGCACCGCCGGCCGTGCGTCAATCGCATCCGCCCAGCGCTGCACATGCTTGTATTCATGCACCGACAAAAACTCCGCCGCACCATACAAACGGCCTTTGACCAACCCACCGTACCAAGGCCATATCGCGATATCGGCAATGGTGTAGTCATCCCCGGCAATGTATTGGCTGACCGCCAGGCGCTTATCCAGCACATCCAGTTGGCGCTTGGTCTCCATGGCAAAGCGGTTGATCGGGTATTCCATCTTGCTCGGCGCATAGGCATAGAAATGCCCGAAGCCGCCCCCCAGGTAAGGCGCGCTGCCCATCTGCCAGAACAGCCACGACAGGCATTCAGCCCGAGCGGCGGGCTCCGTGGGCAGGAACGCACCGAACTTCTCGGCCAGGTACTGCAAAATCGCGCCTGATTCGAACACGCGAATCGGCGTGGCGCCGCTGTGGTCCATCAGCGCAGGAATCTTCGAGTTCGGGTTCACCGCCACAAAGCCACTGCCGAACTGGTCGCCGTCGCCGATCTTGATCAGCCAGGCATCGTATTCGGCGCCGCTGTGCCCCAGGGCCAGCAGCTCTTCCAGCAGGATCGTGACCTTCTGCCCATTGGGCGTGGCCAGGGAGTATAACTGCAGCGGGTGCTTGCCCACCGGCAGTGGCTTTTCGTGGGTGGCGCCGGCGATGGGCCGGTTGATTCTGGCGAAGGTGCCGCCGCTTTCGGCGTCCCAGGTCCAGACTTTGGCAGGTACGTACTCGGTCATAATCAATGCTCCAGAGGCGCTTGTGATCCACTAAGCGTTGCAGACTAAACCAAAGGTTGATGACTCGTCACACCTATCAGCATGGAAGATCCGGCATGAACGAGCGACTCGACGACCTCCTCGCCGACCACTTGCACGTACTGTTCTGCGGCATCAACCCTGGCAAGGGCTCGGCAGCCCTCGGCCTGCATTTTGCCAATCGCAGCAACCGCTTCTGGCGCACCGTGCATCTGGCCGGTTTCACGCCCCATGAGATTCGCCCGCAAGACGGCGCCACCTTGCTGCACTACGGTTGCGGATTAACCACCTTGGTGGAGCGCCCCACGGCCAGTGCAGGCGAGTTGGCGCGGCATGAATTCCAGGACGCGGCGGCGGCGTTCGAACACAAGATCCGCCGCCATGCACCGCGCTTCGTCGCGTTCCTCGGCAAGCCCGGCTATAGCGCGCTGACCGGCCAGCGCGAGGTCGCCTGGGGTTTGCAAGCGCAGCCACTGGGCGACGCCTCGGTCTGGGTGCTGCCCAACCCCAGCGGGCGCAACCTGGCGTTCAGCCTCGATCAATTGGTGCAAGCGTATCGGCTGCTGCACAACGCCGTTGCGCACGCCCGGCCCGTGCCCGTAATCTCTTGAGCCCAACACCCTGTAAGCAATGGAGGCTGCATGAAACTGGTCGGAATGCTGGACTCGCCCTACGTACGCCGCGTGGCTGTTTCCCTGGAGTTATACGGGGTGGGCTTTGTGCATGAACCGCTGTCGGTGTTCAGCACTTACGCTGAATTTGCCCAGATCAACCCGGTAGTCAAGGCCCCTACCCTGGTGCTGGACGATGGCACGGTGCTGATGGATTCGAGCCTGATCCTCGATTACCTGGAAGCGCTGGCGCCGGCTGACAAGAAGCTGCTGCCCCAACAACCGGCGGCACGCGCCCGCGACCTGCAACTGCTTGGGCTCGCGCTGGCGGCCTGTGAAAAAAGCGTGCAGATCGTCTATGAACACAACCTTCGCCCCGCCGAGAAGCTGCATGCGCCGTGGCTTGAGCGCGTTACCGGGCAATTGTTGGCGGCTTATCAGCTGCTGGACAAGCAACTGGCAGACAGTCAGGCGCTGACCCAGGCGTCGATTACCGCAGCGGTCGCCTGGTCGTTCAGCCAGTTCACCGTGGCCTCGGTGGTGAAGGCCGATGCGTTCCCCAACCTCAAACGCCATGCTGAACGCCTGGAGCAGCACCCGGCGTTCAAGCGTTACCCCATCGAATGAACTCGCGCTAATGTGTAGGAGCGAGCTTGCTCGCGAAAAACTCACAGGCGCCGCGTTCATTCAGAAGGCCCGCGTTATCGTTGACGGTTTTCGCGAGCAAGCTCGCTCCTACCAAGGGCTCCTTTCGCGTCGCTACACCCAGCCGCCGTCGACGATAAAGTTCTGCGCCGAGCACATCGCCGAGGCATCCGAGGCCAAAAACAGCGCCATGTTGGCGATGTGTTCCGGCATCACGCTGCCCGGCAGGCACTGGCTGCGGGCGATGAGGTCCTTGGCGGCGTCGTCGACCCACATGGCCAGTTGTTTTTCGGTCATCACCCAACCCGGCACCAAGGTGTTGACGCGGATATGGTTGGGCCCCAGTTCCCGCGCCAGGGCTCGGGTCATGCCGTGGGCGGCGGCCTTGCTGGCGGCGTATACGGGGTAGCCGGCCGAGGCCATCATCCAGCCCACCGAGCCCAGGTTGATGATCGAGCCGCCACCGGCCTGTTTCATCATGGGCACCACCGCTTTGGCGGCAAAGAAGGCGTGCTTGAGGTTGACCGCAATCAGCTGGTCGAACATGTGCGAGTCGATTTCTTCCAGGCTGTGGCGCACATCGTTCGCTGCATTGTTGACCAGTACCGTGATCGGCCCCAGGGAATGCTCGAAGCGCCCGATCGCGGCGCGGTAACCGATCTCGTCGGTGATATCGCAGCACTCGAACTCGACACGCTGCCCTTTGGAGTTCAGCAGCGCCGCCAAGCGTTCACCCTGGCTCTGTGCACGGTCCACAAACGCCACCTTGGCGCCCTGTGCGGCGAAGGCCCGCACCATGAACTCGCCAATCCCCGAAGCCCCGCCGGAAACCAGCACGGTTTTGTCCTTGAGGTCGGGATAAATCGCTTGCTGGGTAGTCATAACAATCAGTGCTCCGCTTAATTAGTCTTATTTTATTTTGCAAGAACGGCGTTAAAGGCTATAAATCTGCTGTCATATCGACAAAATATCTCAAATTAGTAGAACTATTCCAGCAAAACAACAAAAGGAAGTTCGACCATGAAGCACCCTCGATACCTGCTGTCCGGCCTCGCGTTGTCCATGCTGATCGCCAGCGGCGGCGCGCACGCCGCTGGCCTTAGCAGCGAACACAAACCCTTCGGTAAAACCAACGATGGCACCGCCGTCGAACAGTACGTGTTGCGCAACAGCCATGGCATGCAAGCCACGGTGATCACCTACGGCGGCGTGCTGCAGTCGCTAAAAGTGCCGGACAAACACGGCAAGCTCGACGACGTGGTGCTGGGCTTCGACGACGTGCAAGGTTATCAAGGCGGTACCGCGTTTTTCGGCGCCACCATCGGCCGATTCGGCAACCGCCTGGCCGGCGGCGCCTTCGAACTCGACGGCAAACGCTACCAGGTACCGCTCAACGACGGCCCCAACTCATTGCATGGCGGCGCCCAGGGCTTCGACAAGCAGGTGTGGCAAGCCAAATCGGTCAAGGACAAGGATTCGGTGGGCGTCACCCTCACCTACCTGTCCAAGGACGGAGAAATGGGCTTTCCGGGCAACTTGAAAACCGAGGTCACCTACCGCCTCAACGACAACAACGAACTGCACATCGACTACACCGCCACCACCGATAAACCGACGGTGCTCAACCTCACCAACCACAGCTATTTCAACCTGGCCGGCGCGGGCAACGGCGACATTCTCAAGCAGGTCGCCACCTTGCACGCCAGCCACTACACACCAGTGAATGCCACCTTGATTCCCACCGGTGAATTGGCGCCGGTCAAGGGCACGCCGATGGACTTCCTGAAGCCCACACCTATCGGCCAGCACATCAAAGACGACCATCCGCAGCTCAAATTCGCCGAGCCGAAACAGGGTGGCTTCGACTTCAACTGGGCGCTGGATACCAAAGGGAATGTGAAACAGCTGGCCGCCGAAGTGCATGACCCTGAGTCGGGGCGGCGTTTGCAGCTCTACACCACAGAGCCTGGCGTACAGTTCTATACCAGCAACTTCCTGGACGGTTCGGTGAAGGGCAAAGGCGGAAAGGCCTATCAGCACTGGAGTGGGTTTACTTTGGAGACCCAGCACTTTCCGGATGCGCCTAACCAGCCGAGCTTTGCCTCAACGCGTTTGAATCCAGGGCAGACTTACAGCCAACACACTATTTTCAAGTTCACCGCTGATTAAACTGTGGGAGCTGGCTTGCCTGCGATAGCGGTGGTTCAGGCAACACTTGCGTAGCCTGTGCCACCGCTATCGCAGGCAAGCCAGCTCCCACATTGGTTTTTCACAGGGCCTGGGTTCAGCGTTGTTTCATGCGGTCGATGACCACGGCCAATAGCAGGATCGAGCCGCGGATCACATACTGGTAGAAGGTATCGATGTTCTTGAGGTTCATCGCATTCTCGATGATCGCCAGAATCAACACCCCGGCAATCACATGCCGGATCATGCCGATACCACCGCTCAGCGACACCCCACCCAGCACGCAGGCCGAGATCACCGTGAGCTCGAAGCCCTGGCCGATCATCGGCTGACCGGAGGTCATGCGTGAAGCCAGGATTACTCCCGCCAGCGCGCCAATCAGGCCGTGCACGGCAAAGATCAGGATCTTGGTGCGGTCAACGTTCACCCCCGCCAACAGCGCCGCTTCCGGGTTACCGCCGATGGCCATGGTGTTGCGCCCATAGGTGGTGTAGTTGAGCAGCCAGCCGAAGAACAGGAAGCAGACAATGGTGATCAAGATCGGCACCGGCACTCCAAACAATTGGCCGTTGCCGAACACAAAGAATTGCTCCTGGGACACACCCACCGCTTTGCCGTCGGCAAAGATATAAGCCAGGCCGCGCACGATCTGCATGGTTGCCAGCGTAGTGATCAAGGCGTTGACCCGCAGCTTGGCGATCACGATGCCATTGATCAGCCCCACCATCAGGCCCATCAGCAGCGCTGCGCCAATGCCCAGCATCACGCTGTCGGTATCGCGCATCACAATCGCCGCAACCACCCCGGCGCAGGCGATCACCGAGCCTACCGACAGGTCGAAGTGCCCCGAGGCCAGGCAAAACAGCATGGTGCACGCGGCAATACCGACAGTCGAAATTGCCAGGCCCAGACCGCGCATGTTCAGTGGCGAGAGGAAGTTATCGATCAGCAGCGCGCACAGTACGAAGATGCCCACCGCTGCCAAGAGCATCGCCCAGTTATCGAGCAATGCGCGTATATCGAGGGGTTTGCGTGCCGAGGGCAGCGCGTTGTTTTGAATAGTCATGGTCGTCTCTCAGTTCGCCAGGCCGCGTGGCAAGGCCAGTTGCAGCAGGTTGGATTCAGTCGCCTGTTCTCGCAGTTGTTCGCCGCGCAAGGCGCCTTCGCACAGCACCAGGATGCGGTCGGAGATGCCCATCACCTCCATCAGGTCGCTGGACACCACAATCACCGCAATGCCGCTGGCTGCCAGGTTATGGATGATCTGGTAGATCTCCGACTTGGCGCCGATGTCGATACCGCGGGTGGGTTCGTCCAGTAACAGCACCTTCATGGGCATCGACAGCCAGCGGCCAAGGATGGCTTTCTGCTGATTGCCGCCCGACAGGTAGAGGATTTTCTGCTCGGCATTCGGCGTCTTGACCTTCATGGCCTGGATCTGCCGCTCGGCGTTGCCCTTCTCCCAGCCGTCGCGCAGCAGCCAGCCGAACGAGGCATGGGCGCTACGGGCGCTGATGTTGATGTTTTCAGCGACGCTGCCCAGCGGGATGATGCCCTCTTTCTTGCGGTCCTCCGGACACAGCAATACCCCGGCGGCGATGGCGTCGCGGGGTGAGCGCAGTTGCAGCGCTTGCCCACACAGTTCCAAGCTGCCGGCACTGGCGCGCTCTAACCCACTGAGCAGGCGCAACAGCTCCGTGCGCCCTGCCCCCACCAGCCCGAACAGGCCGAGGATCTCGCCCTTGCGCACCTGGAAACTCACCGGTTCACGCAGGCCGGGGCCGAGCAAGCCCTCGACCTTGAGCGCCACTTCGCCCTGCTCACGCGGTCGGTAATCGTAGATATCCTGGATATCGCGACCGACCATGCAGGTCACCAACTGGTCGTGGGTCAG
>NZ_LYSO01000122.1:0-17769 GCF_001728935.1 Pseudomonas sp. AP42 | reverse complement strand
GGTTACTCGGCTGCTATCGCAGGCAGGCCCGCTTTATCCGGTTTCGTCACTGGAAACCGGTTTACTTACCGGGCGTCAGGGTCAACCTTGTCTTGCCGTACACCTTCTCAAAATTCTGCGGCTGCATCGGAAAGCTCAGGTATTGCGCCTTCAGCGACGGGTCGATGCCGCTGGCATAGTTCGGGCTGGCCGGGTTGCCGGATTGGCCGATGCCGCCCTGGCCCATCATTGGCTCCGTCTGGCCGAAGTCGATGATCATGCGCAGCGCCGACACTTGGGTCGCGTTGAAATCCTGGCCCCAGGTGTACGGTGCCGGGTTCAGGGTGTTGTGATCGCCACCGCTGGCGAAGGGGCCGCGGATGACCTGGCCGCTGGTATTTTTCCATGTGGTGCTGTGCAGCTTGCCCCACTGCCAGGCCTTGTGATCGGCGCCCAATTGGCTGTCGCCAGTAGTGATGGCGGCGGCCAGGGTGCGGGCCAGGATCGCAGGTTTGTCTTCTTTTTGCGCGGTACGCGTGTCATCCCAGAACGGGCTGTCTTCACGGCCCAGCAGGTGGTCGGCGATGGCCGAGTAGGACAGGCTGGCGTTGCTGACGAAGGCTTTCCAGCTGGCGCTGTTTTCCGGGCCTAGTTTGTCGAGGAAGATTTGCCGGGCGCTTTCTTGCAGGAACAGTTCATAGATCGCCGCGTCAGCCGAGGTGGTCGCCAGTCGACCATCGAAGGCCATCAGGCGCTCGAGTGCTTCGCGGGCCTTGGCGCGTTCCGCTGCCGGCAATGCATCGATGGCCTGCTTGAGGGGCTGGGCCATGCCCGGCGCCTGGAACATATTCTTGAGCTTGGCGGCGAAGAGGGTGGTCTGGTCGTATTGCATGGCAATCAGGCTGCGGCTGTCATGCTTGCCGGCGTTAGCCAGTTGCGCCAGGCGTTCGCTGCGTTCCGGTGCATCCCAGGCGTTGGACAGTTGCATGCCGTAGCCACGCGGTGCGGTGCGCTGGTTGGCGGTGCCGATCCAGCCCTGGGCCGGGTCTTGGTCGTACGGGTGCAACATTGCGTCGGCGTAGCCGTCCCAGTCAAAGCGCGTGTCCCAGCCCGGCGATGGCAACAGGCCTTCGCCTTCGCGGCGGTTGGGGAAGCGGCCAGTGACTTGCCAGCCGATGTTGCTGGCGTCGGCGAAGATCATGTTCAAGGCGATGGCGCGAATCTCGCGGGTGGCATCCGAGGCTTTGCCAGCGTTTTGGGCACGGGACAGGTCGAAGAATGCATCCAGGCTCTTGTCGTCCTTGAAGTCGGCGGTTTGCAAGGCCAGGCCAAGGCCGCTGGTGAGCGCCTGGCTGCTGTTGAGCAGGGCGCCGTGGCGGGTTTCGTACACCACTTCGCGAATCGAGCGCTGGCCCTTGATGAAGAAGGTTTCGTTGCGCACGCCGGCCGGCAGCCATTTGCCGTTGTTCTCGTAGTACAGCGCGTTGCCCTGGCGTTTGACCTTCTCCAGGAACAGGTCCTGGGTGTCGCCCTTGACCGCGCTCATGCTCCACGCCACTTTGCCGTTGAAACCGGAGAGCAGGGTCGGCAGGCCGGCAATCGAAGCACCGGCGGCCTGGTATTTGGGCGCACGAATCTGCACGTAGTTCCACGGCGACGGTGCTTGTGGCTGCGCGGCGATGTCGTTGGCCAACAGGCTCTTGGCGCTGCGGCTGCGTTGCGGGCCAATGGCCCAGTTGCTTGAGGTGGTGACGCCCAGGGCGTTGAGGCTGCGCAATTGCTGGCCTACCGTTTCCAGCCCGGCGAGGCCGGTGATCTGGCTCAGGTTGACGCCTTTGAGCTTGTCGGCTTCTGCCAACGGGACGGGTTCGTCCGGTGCGCTTGGGGTGAGCCAGGCGAGTTTGTCGACGCCGACCTTTTGCGCCAGCACCAGGGACGAGAGCTCCCCCTGCAGGTTGCTCGACTGGCTGAAATTGAGCAGGCAGAACAGCAGCGCCGAATCTTCCGGCTTCCAGTACTCGGGCTTGTAGCCGCTCTGGGCCAGGTCCGCCGGCAGCTTGTCGCGGTAGCGGAACAGGTAGGCGTTGACGCCTCGGGCATACACTTCAAAGAAGCGTTTGAGGCGTGGCGATGAGGCGTTGTACAACTCGCCAGCGCTTTTCTTGAGGTTGACCGCCCGCATGAAGCGGTCGACGTCCAGCACTTGCGGCCCCGACATTTCCGCCAGACGGCCCTGAGCCAGCAGGCGCAGGGTGACCATCTGGGTGATGCGGTCGCTGGCGTGCACGTAACCGAGGCTGAACAGTGCGTCGTGGAAGGTGTTGCTTTCGATCAGCGGCATGCCTTGGGCATTGCGGCGCACCGACACATTCTGTGCCAGGCCCTTGATCGGCTGCACGCCAGCAACGGGCGGTAGGGTGCCCTGGGTGTTCTGGAGCTGGCAACCGGCCAGGCCCAAGGCACTGACCACTGCCGCGGCAACGCCGAACCGGGGAAGAAAATGTAAGAGGGCTGGCGAGGCCATGGCAAAGCTCCTGCGGGGGGTAGCGTCAGTAAAGGCGCTACGTTAGTGAGCGCGGCGAAACGACGCAAGCGGGAGTTTTGGGTTAAACATTAGAACTTGAGTCAGGCGCAGACCTGTGTGGGAGCGGGCTTGCTCGCGAAAGCAGTGTATCAGTCAGTGTCTGTATCAACTGACGGAACGCATTCGCGAGCAAGCCCGCTCCCACATTTGATCGCATGTAACCTTGGATCAAGGCTGGGGCGGGGGGCCGCCGGCATTTTGATCTTCAGTACTTAAGCACCGTGGCACTTCTTGAATTTCTTCTCGCTGCCGCACGGGCAGGGGTCGTTGCGACCGACGTCCTTCAACGCATTGCGCACCGGCTCTTGGTGAGCGTGGCCGCAGTTCGGGCCGTGGACATGGCCGTGGTCGTGATCATGGTGGTCATGATCGTGGTTGCAGTCAGGACCATGGACATGGGGTTGCTGTGTCATCGATGTTGCTCCGGAATAAAATCGCCGGGGATTATCTCGCCATTGTGTGCCACCTGCACGTCATTACCGATGAATAATCCGGTTTTCAGTTCGCCCTCTAAACGATAAGGCACGGGCCGGTCGGGATTTTTCAGCATCTGCACCACCTCACGCACCTGTGGCCAGAGGTTGGTGCGCACCGAGACCTTGAAGAATTTATGCCCGCGTGGCGGTACGGTCAGCCACTCGTTGGACTCGCCTTCGGTCAATACCAGGTTGCCCAGGCTGACCTTGTAGACCAGGCCACGCACGGTCAGGTCGGCGTCGTCGCGGTTGTCCACGCGAAAGTACAGCTTGAATTTCTGCTCCAACAGCTTGGCCCGCACCACTTCGACCTTGACCAGGGAAACGTGGGGCGGCGGCGTGTCGTCTTCGAACCAGGACGCGCAGCCGGTCAGGCCCAGGGTCAACGCCAGCATCAAGCTATACATCCGAAGCATGGCGTTTTCCCCGTCAAGTGATTAGAAGTAGCTGGAACAGCACTTCTTGATGTTACGCAACAAAAAACTACCAAGTGATTTGCGGCAGTTGAATCACTCTCACCATACCTTCACCCACTTGCCCATCCAAGCAACTCGTTTTTCTGACGATTCACTACCACAAATAGGTAGCAAGTAGTTTCATTTTTGCGACATTTGGTGTTGATAATATGACGTTTTTGTGGTGAGGGGGTTGTATTTCAAGAAATTCATGCTATAATGAGTTGTAGATTAAGAGATTCTTTCTATGGGGTCTCTGTTGTACTCCTCCTTTCTCCTAGCGGGCTCATCAGAGTTCGCTTCCCCGGCCCGGTATCCATGCCGTCCAGACGCTTAGCGGTGCGTTGGTCCGACTACTGTAGATCAGGATGGGGATTCTGATCGGTCACGTCCTTGACTATCGAAAATGGGCACAACTTCTTCGTAACACACAAAGAGATCGGCTACACAACTACGGCGGGGCGCCTTAAAGCTACCCGCCTTTTTTTTGTGCCTCCAGCTTGATAACGAAACTTCCGAAACCACTCCACCACCTTAACAGGAGGGCTATCTTGGCCATCATCCAAAGACCTTGCCGCCATTGCGATAAGTTATTCCCGGCAAAGACAAGTCGAGCGTTATTCTGCTCAGACAGTTGCCGAACACTACACGGGCGCGCAAGGCGCTCAACCACGAAAGTGGTAACAATAGGCCGACTTCAAGTTACTTTTGAAGATTGCAACCCAGCATTAACGCAAGAAACTTTAGAGGCAATGGTGTATGACGCACTCACGCCCGCCATGCTTGAAATTATTCACAACAACGAACAACCACCCCAAATAGGAGAATCACTATGTTAAAACAAATTGACCAACGAGAGCTTAACGCTCGTATCGAGATCGCACAGGCAGGATACCGGGACCGGAAATC
Source organism: Pseudomonas sp. AP42 (assembly GCF_001728935.1). NCBI lineage: Bacteria > Pseudomonadati > Pseudomonadota > Gammaproteobacteria > Pseudomonadales > Pseudomonadaceae > Pseudomonas > Pseudomonas sp. AP42. The sequence continues at coordinate 13,366 of NZ_LYSO01000122.1, read as the reverse complement.
TGGTATTGACCACTTTGCCGCTACAGACCCAGTTAGTGGGCGAGCCGTTTCTAAATTTATAGACGGTGGTACAGAGGTATTTCAATGCTCTACGCCGCTTGACATCTTGCCAACTTATTTAGAGCAAATCCAACGAGGATATGAGCCGCACCCGCTGTCGGTTGTGCAAATTGACCACGAGCGCTTTGATATTTACTTCTTCAAGCCTGCCCACATTATTCAGACAGCGCTTGAGCAAATCGCCAAAGACGAAACCGCCAAGTATCACGCTGAAGTCGCAGCTCATAATGAACTGTTCATCCAACAGCAAATCGACGCCCAACTACGCGTGGATGCTGCTCGCGAAGATCGTGAACAAGCTCAAGCCGCTGCCGAGAAACGTGCACTTGTTGAAAAGCAGATTCGTGAAACTTTCACTGTGCAACCAACTCCAGAGCCTGTAAAAGCCGCTTCAATCAGAGCAAAACGTTAATGGACGGCCTTACTCAACTGCTGTTAGCCAAGTACGCCCCAGACAAGCTACAAGAGCCTGTAGTGATAACTAAGGCAGAGGCGGAACCCGTGTGGCGACTTACAATCAAAAGCGCCCCAGAGGCTCTACAGGAAGTTTCAGGGATGGTTATTATCATGAGCTCAAACGATTACAGTGAGAGTACCATTCTTAAAGAACTCCGTGAGTTCAACAGTCAACACCTAGAGTTAATGTCACGTAGCTTTACATTACCCATCAGTCAGCATGGCATTCCGGCTGGAAGTTGGGTGTTTATGGTCCAAGAGAAAAACGATTAATGGAAAAACCAGTAGTACCGGAACGACTGGCAACTCGTATTGCCAAACTCGCAGAACCCGCACCACGCAGAATCATTTTCAAACTCAAATCTGATACATCCCTCGATATCAAGCGTATCCTTGGAAACTTCAAGGAGGTGGTTCAACGCATTTACAGTGAGCAGAGTTACCGTATTTTGTGGTTTCGCTGCAAAGACGGAAGTATCACCGTTGCAATCGCTGGCAGTCGTCCTGTAATTGCGCATGTTGAACTGTTCCTGGCCCATGGTCGCATGTCTGGGCTGTTTGGCTCTGGAAAAGTTTTTTATGAAGGCATGGGCACTGGATCTTTCGAAGCGCATGTAGAGCGACAGCTACGTCAGTATGTAACTACGAAAGTTGCGCATAGCTTTGGGGGGACTAACCCGTGAGTAGTCACAACGAAGAGATTGCACGCCTAACGGGTAGTTTGTTTTTCAAAGTCGACCCGACTGGTCTACAGCGCTTTCCAGGCATGTTGAAAACTGCCGAGGCTTCCATGCAGCGAGTGGGCAAACAAGCCGAAGCGCTCTCTGCAAAGATGGGCGCCAAGATTGGGCTCAAGGTGGACAATACCGCACGCGATAAGCTCGACAAGCAACTACGTACATCTTTGGATAGGGAGTTGCGTGGCGAAGTTCTTCTCCAGAAGGCAAAGCGCGCCACGTTCCAAGCCGAGCTTCAAGGGCAGCGTTTGCAGTTCGCAGGGCAAAAGGAAGCGGCATTCCTAGTCACAGCTGCCCTCAAGGATCGCCAGCAACTGGCAGTGCTAGAAGCCAAGGCCCAATCCGCCCAAGCAGCGAAACTCAAGGTGCAGGGCTTGGCAATCAAAAATGAAGACGCGCTAGCACAGGCGAAAGCCCGTCAGGTGAAAGCCGAGTCCATTCTCGCCACCCAGCAGCAACGTACTCTTGCTCTACAGGCCCAGCAGCAACGCACCATGAGCGCTACTGCCCGTATTGAGCAAGCCATGATGCAAGCCCGTGAACGAGGTCAGCGACAAGCTCAAAAATTTGTCGAATCGCAAGCTGCCGCCAAGGTGCGGGCACAGCGTCAGGATGTTGCACACCAGCAACGGCAAGAGCGCTTCCAATGGGCTCAAACCCGACAGGCTCAATGGGAGGCTAACCGTAACAAACCAGCACCCTCTACGGGCTTCCTTGGGCTGGGTACAGGCGCTTTGGCTGTTGGCGGTGCCGCTGCTGGCGCGGCTGCCATTGTGGGCGCTATCAGTGCCTTAGGCGCTCGTATGGAGGCTGTGCAAGGCCGCGTCAGTGAGAGTCAGCAACTTGAAAACGTGCTCACCCAGGCCGGGGGCAAAAATCCTGCAAATGCTGAATTTGCTAAGTCTGAATGGCTACGGATCAATGCGAAATACGGCACCGAAGCCAGCCTTGAGTCTGCGAAGGCATACCGAACGTTCCTAATGGCCGAGGTGGCGCGTGGTCGTAGCTTGAGTCAGGCCACAGGCACCTACGAGACCCGCCAAGCGGCATTCCGTGGTGCTGGGATGACTGCTGAGGAACAGCGCCGTGCCAACTTGCAGCTCCAGCAAATTGCCAGCAAATCACAGAGCGACCGTGAAGACCTGAATACCTTCAGCGAAGCTGCTCCGCTACTGGTAGAGCCAATTCGTAGGGCGTGGGCAGCACGTAACAAGCATGCCTTGGATGGCAACTTGGAAAAGGACTTCCGTACAAGCACCACAGTTGGGAATCTCAAGGCCGAGGACTTCACGAAGGGTATTGAGCTGTTTGTAAAAGAGAACGCCGACGCTATCGCCCGACAGAGCGCGAGCATCGACGCCAACGCTACGAGGCTCTCCAACGCCCAGTTCTTGCAGCAACAAGGTTTGGATCAGAATCCAGAATTGATTGGGGCCATTAACGAGCGTTTGAAGTCTGAAATGGACCTCAACGAGGCTATGAAGCCCCTCAAGGAGACCGCTGTTCAACTGGATATCGCGCTGAACAAGCTCGCTACATCCGTGCTGCGTATGTCCATGGGCAAGAGCGCCACCGGTGAAGCAATGACACCAGAAGACCGAGCCCGTCAGATTGGCAACGCTGGTGTAGATGGGGTTCTCACTTTGCCCGCTGGCAGTAGTGACACTCGCACAACTCAGCAAAAGCTTGATGCAGACGTCCGTGATCCAATTTCCAAGCTCTGGCGTTTACTGGGTGTTGGCAGGGACTTGCAGCAAGTTGCCAACGATAACCTCAAGCGTTGGGATCAGGTTGGGTTTGACGAGCAACACGCTCCACTCGATCCAAGAATTCCAGCCTTGGATATGTCAGGTTTGAACACCAAGAGTCTGCCGAACTTTGGTCGCCATCTTGAAGACCTGTTGAGCCAGTCCGACCCAAACAATGCAGTTGCCAAAGTTGCAGCTCAAGCAGTCGCAACAGCAGCACGTGCTGCACCGGGTTCGCGTGGGGAAATGATTGCAGATGATCAGCCCAATAAAGGCGGTGCCGTTACCAATACCACCAATATTGACGCTCCCGTGCATGTGGAAGTTACCATTAACGCAAAAACAGATGCCTCCCCAGAGGCTATTGGTGCCGCTGTAAGTGGGCAAGTTCGCGAAGAGATTCAAAAGACGTTCCAAACCTACCTGCCCAAAGAAGTCCAATAAGCCTGCTGACAACAGGGTTCACCCTTCCATGTATCCAGCAAGTCCACGGAGGCCCTGTGCCTGAATTAAAGTTTATCAAGCGATTGCTTGTCACTGGCATTGTAATCGCATTGTGCAATATCGGCGTCACTACGTACGGCATTATTCGTAGTGGGTATATGTCCGCCGTTACGGCGAAACAACTCCACAACTATGTCGAGCATCAGGCGGACAGCTTGCGAGGTAATTGGTTTGACTGGCAACAGGAAGACTTAGCCCGTTCAAGGAAGTTTGCAGAGCTGGAGGTTGCCAAACAACTACGCCAATCAACTGGAGATACCAAATGAAATATAAAGACATCGCCTTACAGGCGGATTATCCCGCTGCTGTCCAACAGTATGTCGAAGAGGTTTACGGCGAGCAAGTTGCCCAGCAGTTCCCTGGTGTCGCTGACACTGTTTGGCAATCCATCTTGATGGGCATGCCTGAACAACTTTGCTGGATATCTGTGTTAAGTGATCACCGACTACCCCTGCCTAGTGGAGAGAATACATGAACCAAGTTTACCATGACGCAAGTCTAGCAATGCACGCTGCCTATAAGCTATCTCAAAGGCTCCGTAGGCCCGTATGGCGTCATACAGGCGTTGATAGTAAAGGCGCCTTTGTCTGGGTGGTCTCGCTAGAGAAGGATGCTCAAATCGCACTACAGGGGCTTGTAGGCGGTTAGTCGGGTTTTATGCAACTAACCTCATACTTTCCAGTATGTAGCTTGAGCTTATATAGCAACTTGTATACGTAAATACTTGTTGACAAAACAGGGTTATCTGGCGTACGTTCGCCACCTTTCCGGCAACTCAGTTCCGAACGTTCTCGACATGCCCAGTGCAACGTCAGGCGTCGGTTTTCTGCCGTCTGAAATTTGACCCAACAAACTACCCGAGGCACTTGCCTATGAAATGAACTGACCACAGGAGAACACTATGGAACATTCTTGCACCGATCTACCCACACGAATCTACGTCGACGGCTACGTTGTCGATTTCGCTACTGGTGAAATCATTGCTCCCGACCAGTTCAAATCCATTTGTCTCGACCGATCCAAACCCCAACAACCGCTGTACCTGTGCCGTAGCGTTGATGACTTACACGACTTTCTCGACGGAGTTGATCTACGCAAGCTCCCTCCACTCACCACTTCTACGCTGATCGACGCCCGCGACCACGCCCATGGTGTTTGGCGTGACACCAAGCTTGATTGCCGAATCACCGTTCCAATGATGAATACGCTTGTCGCTCTCCGGGGACTGGTAAAGTATGGAAACGTCATCATGATGACAAAGGCGGATTTGGCGAAAGGACTGGGCGTACTAGAATCCAACTTGATGAAAAAACTTGCGCCCTTGGTAAATGCGAATCTTGTCCGAGTGTTCACTTCCCGCCATGGCATTCGAACAGGCGAGATCAAGCTACTGGTTAACCCGCGCATGGTATTCCGAGGGTATGACAGTCATCGTGATCAGTATGTTGACTGGTGGTATAGGGGTGACGCACCTGATGCGTTGTATTTCAATCAACAAGAGCACCTGTTGAAAGTTGCGTAGCATTTTATAAAAAGTTACGCAAGAACAAGGCTGTAGACCTTGCCCCGCAAGCACCTTCTGGAATTCCTTATCTATATAAGGATTCTCCAGTGCGAAGCACTAGGGTGGGTTCACCCTTGGAGCGATATTGGTCGTATCGTCCCGATTCTGGATCAGCTCACCAAATATATACCCAGTATCACCACAACCCAAAATGTTCTTGCTCTTGATCTGTTACACCGGAGGTGATGGGTCACAGTTGTCAGCGAGCGCTGACGGTGAACTACTGAATGCGAACGCATTCGTTTTTGCACGATAAATCTAAGAGCAAGATCAAAGGCAAGAGCGGTTTTGTGGTGATCCCATTTTGTACTGGCTTCGGTTGGGCTGGAAGTCCTGAGGCGATACGGCCACCGGGAGGTGAGTCAACTTTACAGCTCACGCTGTTACCACCTTTGTGATTGGTGGAAGCATACGGCGACGTATGGTGCTGACCCACTCCATTGGTGGATTAACTCTTCGTACTATCAATGGCAAAGTTGATGAATGCTGAACAGCAGATGAGCATGAATCGAGCATCTGCTTGTGTGAGTGCTGATTCATTATCCATCAAGGAGTGACGAATACCGCTAGCATCATTGGTGTAACCATAGAGTGCGGAGAAAGCATTTTTGAGGCTTGAGTGAAGAAGGTGACGCTTTTCCAGAACTTTCAGAGCTTGGCCAAGCGTAGCCTTTTCATCACCTACAAATTTCTTTGCCAGAGACTCAACAGCACTGATGCTTTCTTTAATCGAGTTTCGGTAGTCTGGGTTCTGTTTGTCTGTCAGAAAGCCAAGTGATGTTTGCAGATGAGTTCTTACGCCAGCGTATTGGTCTGCGTTTGCCATCGCTCGCTCTATCTCTGCTATTTCATCTTTTGAGGTGATGGGTGTTACCAGTCCGCCAACAAGGCGATAGGCTGAGTTTTCTCGCTCGAAAGCCTCGTTGCACATTTTGACAAACTCGTCGCTATTATCATCCACTTCTGGGGCATTCCGGTGGATGAACTCTAGCAGGCTGTAGACTCTGTGCCATTCACCTAGAAGCACTTCCTTTTTCAAGTCTTCAATGATGCTAGGCCATCCCCAAGGTATACTATCTAACGTTAGCTTACGGTAGTTGCTGTAAAATTTTACAGTGAACTCGTGGTAGTTTGATCCAACTACTGCCGCCGTATTATAAGCCCCGTAGAAATTATCCCAGTAACAAACGGTCAGAACATTCCAAAGGGTGTTGCGCAGGTCGGTATCGATTGATTCCGTCTGCAAGATCTTGGATGCAGGCAAATAGCCCATACGCTGTGAGAAATCCATTACCACCTCGCTTTTACTGTTGTTCAGGAGCGCCCTGACAGTCCGCGTCCTTTATTCGGCCATTATCCATGGTGGCACCGTAACGTCATAGCCCTTCGAAAACTTCCGCCAAACCTCAAAGAACCCCATGATAACCTCCTGCATTAGGGGTAGCCCCTAGAATGGAGGTCTACGGCGATAGGGCTGAACGCTAGTGTTTCCGTGGCCTCTGGCTCATGGTGCTAATCGAAACTCTGCGAGCGAGCAGCTTCAAACCGCTCCAAAGGTGGTTTTCCTTCCGAAGCGTTACATTTTGCACTTCTGGTGTGGTATTCGGGGTTGATGCATGTGTCGATGCACGAATAGGTGTCTGTGGTCAAGCGCTTTCTGATGACGTGTTGAAAAAATGGTATCCTCTATGCTCCCTAACAGAGAAAGGCATACCAATCATGCAGATATACAAAGACGCTCTCAATGCAATCGCCGCCAACGATGTACAGGCGGTCAATGAGGCCTCCACGCCCAGCTACGCAACTATCAAGGAGCTTAAGGGGGCTGGCTATGTCACTGCGCTGGATAGCAGTGCAGACGATGGCAAGAGCTTTATGAAAATTGAAATGACCTTCCACGGGCGCCAGTACTCGGAGCGGTTGAACGCCAGCGCCTAATCCCTTCGGCCCATGCAGCCAGCGCCTGATCAACAAAGGCTGCACATCTCTCTCAAAGGATGACCCGCCATGCCCACCAATCCAGACACAACCATCCAGATTGCCGACCTGTTGACACTGCTTTGGGAAAATCAGTTGGCAACTGCCGCTTCGATTGAAGAGCTGGGCGTTTGGATCAAGTCTCAAGGTGGGGGTGACGCGCTAGACAGGAATGCCAATGCCATTGCCGAGGGGATCATGGCCTTGCGTGGTTAGCGGCTATCAAAGAAGTAGACTTCTCTAGTAGTGGGATAGCCGCCTGTCCGATAGGTGATTCTGCTATCAAATATCTATCCACTATTGGCTATCAGATAGTTTATCCTTGATCTATCAACTCAATAGAATAAAGGATAGCCAGCCATGAACGCACATTTGTACTTGAGGGCCAGCACCAAGGATCAGGACGCAAATCGTGCCAAGGAATCCCTTGAGGCATTCGCTGCTGAGAAGTCCCTCACCATTGCAGGCGTTTACGCCGAGAACATCAGTGGGACGAAGCTCAACCGCCCTGAACTGATGAGGCTACTCGACGTAGCTCAACCGGGAGACATTCTCCTTTGCGAGTCTGTAGACCGACTGAGCCGTCTTTCCATGGGCGACTGGGATACGCTAAGGGCTGCTATCAAGGCGAAGGGCCTTCGCTTAGTGATCGCTGACCTGCCCACCTCCCACATGATGGTTGAGGACAAAGGCATCACTGGGCAAATTATGGAGGTCATCAACAACATGCTGCTTGACCTGATGGCGACCATGGCTCGCCTTGATCAAGAGAAGCGTGTTGAACGGATCAATCAAGGATTAGCTAAGAAGCGAGCAGAAGACCCCAACTGGAAGCCAGTCGGTAAGGGCAAGAATGCCGAATTGTGGAAGAAGGTAGGGGCGCTGATCGTGAAGAATCCAACCCTGTCGGCGGATGATGTTGCCAAGCTGGCAGACTGCGGCGTTGCGACGGTGTACAGGATCAAGCGTGAACTGAACGCCTAACTGTAACGCCCCACAGAGCCCGCCTTGAGCGGGCTTCGTTGCATTTGATACCTGCCCACAGCGCAACGCTCTACGCCCTCCAGAAGCGAGCCCAGCGGCACCCAACGCTAAGGTTATTTCATATTTGATTGGCCTTTGAGTGCGCGTCAGGGCCACTCGTTAAGAGCATGGAGGAACTATCCGGGTGCCATGATCGTTTTTCAGGCTGGCGAATCCGGACCACCCTAGATGGGCATCAAAAAAATCGGCGGGGCTTGGGTTCCACCAGAAAAAAGCCCTTGAGCGAACCCATCTACAGCGCCGCTGTAAGCATTGATCTAGAGCGGTTTATATAACTACTTATTTACGGTTGTAATATACATAGGCACGTGGCGCGTCCGCTGCTGTCGCTCTGCCCGAGAGCGCTAGCTCTCAAGTTGATCCGCCTTCGACGTTCCGTCGCCATTGGGTTCCGTCGATAGCGCTTCGCTATCAATCTTGCCTAGCAGATAGATCAAGATCAAAGGCTAGGAGCAGGATTTTTGGATACTCGGTATTGATCGAGGGCAGACCGGAAGGTCTAAGGTGTTGCGACTGGCGAAAGGCTCGCCTAGTGAGGTGCTACGACAGGAAGCCACCAAATCAGCACAAGCTTGGTGGCGACTTTCACGTCTTAACGCGGCGGGCTACGACGGTGGTGGCAAACATCTTCCCACTCACCGAAGCGGAACCGACGATATTGACGAACCGGCACCGTTTTGGCGCCGACACTGGTGTTGCGGGTGAATCCAATCGACATGTCCATTTGGGCAGTCTCCAACAGGGTTAAGTAAAGTCGCACCTGTCTGGAGACGACCGCCGATCATTCACCGATTGACGCAAATGCGTTAATTAGCTTTTAATGGCGTCCTTCTTTCGACAGTGCTGAAACGCATTAGCCGAAGGGTACGAGCAGTCACGTCATGTTTTAGCGGACCTGAACGCGATTGCTCGTAGACATCTTCTGCTTAAACCCCATTCATTTGGGGTTTTTGCGTTTGTGTGGCCACTATATAGTCATCCCTTCGCCTCTGCAAGCCTTCAGGGGCCTCTCTACGCCTTTTTATTCTCTTATCCATCATAGGCGATGCCTGATAACGCACTTGCGCTCCCTGAGGCCCTCAGGAGGCCCTTATTAGGGTCTATTTAGTCCCCTTTCAGACGCAGTTAACTTGTCCGAGAACGGAGTCATTCTTTGAAAAATGACCAATTCGGATGCATGAAACCCTATATGTAGGGGTCACGAGGGAGGCGGGATACAAGATAATGCGTTTTTGGAGGCTTATCAACGCACTACCTGTGGATAACGCTGTGGGTAAAATGTGTATGAAACGCGGTACGTTGACGTAGACCGCGCCACTGCTGGATTGCGCCGCGTGTCACCGAATGTTCCAGAGTAGAAATGCCTAGTTGGATTTTTGTGACGGGCGGAATGAAGAAGGGTCAGTCTGTCGTACTTGGAACGGACTGCTCCCACTTGAATAGTGCAGCCGCCCGTTTGATAGCGCCTTCGGATTCGCCCGCGTCACGGATGTGCTCAAGCTCCTCCCGCTGCCCTTGTGTGATTTCCCCGTGCATCACCTGTTTATCGAGTATCCGGGCGTCCATGGAGCGGATTGTTAGCTTTCGTTCGTGGTGGCTGATCAGAAAGGCGAGCGTGCCGCTGATAATGACGCGATAGACCTCATCCAGCCGACCCAGCTTTGAGACGCTGATACGCACGTCCAACCGCTTGACCAGATTGTTAGCCGCTACACGGCCTTCATAACTAGTCAGGTCGAGCTTTTCAAAGAAGTCAGACTTGCTTACTACCTGATCAGTAGCGAGATTCTGGGCGATGGCGTTACGGTCAGCGACGAGTGCTTCTAGGTCGACTTCGATTTGCTGCAACAGCTTCGCGGTGATTCTGCTGGGGAATTCTTGGTGTGACGCTTCGGCATTGGCCTGCTTTGCCCTGAGTTCTTCTATACGTCCATCACTCACTTGTAGCTTCTTTGTCAGGCTGCCGGAGCTGGAGCGCACCAGCGATAGGCTGTCCACCTTGGCTAACACCTCTTGGAATACCAGCTCTGAGCGTTCTGAGCCAATGACTCCGGTATCGCACAAGCCTTTTTGCTTGTTGGCACACTTGAAGTACTTTCGATCCTTGAAACCCTGTAGGTGCATGGCTCCGCCGCACTTCTGGCAAAAGAATATCCCCGCCAGCACGTTGAAGTTCTTCGTCACCTTAGTGATTTTATGCAACCTACGGGACGCTCTGGCGGCGGCGGCGAGATAGAACTGTTCCTCGGTGATCACAGGCGGGAAGTAGCTTTTGATGGGATCACCGGATGGTGTCCGTACCCCGTCGATAAAGATGTGAGGTTGGTACTCGCCTAGGGTGGTGCGGCTTTCGAGGATATGCCGAATGGTGCTGAACCCCCATAGGCCGCTGAAGTTCTTCCGGCCCGCCGAGAATGCCGGAATACCTTCTTGGTTGAGGTTCGCTGCTATTACTCTCGAGCCATAACCCTGAGCCGACATATCAAAGATACGTTGCACCACCTTTGCATGATCGGGGTTCAATGCGTATCCGTCAGGTGTAGTGTCCAACCATAGTGGTCTTAGTTTGCCGAGCGGTTTACCTGTCTCACGAGCGTCCTTGTGCTTGTTCCTCCACGCAGAGGAAACCCGGCTCCCTTTAGTAGCAGACTCCTCGTGAGCCCTTGACATCGTAATGATTGAGACGATCAGGTCTATTTCGTTGTAGTCACTGGTGTAAAGGCGCCTATCCGTGCTGGTGTAGACATCTATCCCTTTTGCCAACAGGTCGAGGAAGCGGGGTAGGGCGTCACGTACTCGCTCACGGGAGAGGCGGTCGAGTGATTCGATAACCAAGATGCTGCCCGTTGGTACGGTCCCGTCCTCGACGAACGATAGGAATCGAGCCAGCTCGCCGGTGTCGTCGAGGTGCCTACCTTTATATGCAGATCTCCCTGCGTCGAAGAACAGATAGTCCTTCGGGTCTGCCAGTTCGTACCCATGTTCATCTGCAAACGCCTTGGCTGATTTGATTTGGCGGGCCTTACTGTCCCCTGCGGATTGCTTGGCGCTGCTGAACCTGACGTAACTGAATACCTTGGGCATGGAGCCTCCTACTAAGCCAAACCGGCCTGTAGGTAATTGTGGCAGCACTTCTTGAATTTCTGCCCACTGCCACACAAACAGGCGTCGTTACGTCCGGCCTTCACTTCTACTGTAGGGTCGATGAAGTACCAGCGCCCCTCATTCTGTACGAAAGAAGACTGCTCGCGGTGACTATGTTCACCAGTAGCGTCATGCCAGCGCGCGGTAAAGGTGACAAAGGCATGTTCCGGCTGGCCGCCGAACACCTCGGAGCTTTCCACCTCAAGGCCTAGCCAGGTGCTTTGGGCACTCCAGGCGGCAATGGCGTCGCGGTCCAGGCCGGCCTGTTGCGCAGGCAGCGTAGTGGCGACCAGGTAATCGACCAGGCCCAGTACATAAGCGCTGTAGCGCGAGCGCATCAACGCGCTGGCGCAGGGGGCCGGGTGACCGGCGTGATAATGGCCGCAGCAGGCATCCAGCAGATTGCCACTGCCGCACGGGCAAATGGATGTACTCATCGGGTTACCACCAATACTTTCCGAAGTTTTCCGGGTTGGCCCAGAAGCGGGCGTTGAGCCAGTCCGGCACCTGTTTATAGTCAAGCAGATCATAGGTAAACAGCGTCAGTACCTGATCATCGCGTTGGAAGCGTTCGCCGGCTTGCAGGGCCAGGGAGAAAAAGTCGGTGTCCTTCCAGTCGCAGGCGCCCAGGTCGGCCAGCACGGCGATGCGGCTGGCGTTGAGGTTACGAATGCCACCGAGCAGGGTCAGGCCTTGGGGTTTGGTCAGGTGCTCCAGGCAGTCGACCACCAGCGCGAGGTCAAAGCGCTGCACCGCGAGGTTTTCCGGCAATGGCCCTGGCGGGGCATAGGACACCTCGGTATCCGGGTGCGCAGCTTTGAAAGCATCCAACGCCGGAAAATGGCTGGCGCCCACTAATAACAGGCGTTTTGGCCTGTGAAGGTCCAGCAGGGCCGCCAAGGCTTGTTGGGGCGTACGGGCAGAAATTCCAGCGGTCATTGCAGATCCTCGCATCAAGACCGTAGAGACTAGCGCGGCTGGGCGCGTGGGCCTAGAGCGCGGCGGTCGATAGCCGCCGGGGGAGAACTGAAGTTTTTTGATCCTTCACTGGCAAATCGCCTGTAGAAGTCGTTACTGTGCGCTCAAAGAAAAATTTGAAAACACTCAGGAGCCCCATGATGCGTAAGGTTTTTCTGTTGGCCCTGTTGGTCAGCCCCGTTTCCCTGGCCCAGAGCGTCAGTGTTGAAACCAATTCGTTGATGCGTTTGCCCAGCAGCACCAGCGTGTTGCAACTCGAGCGCCTGGACGTGGCGGACTACGGCACCTTGCTGATTCCGGCCACCATCAGCCAAGTCACGGTGGATGAGCTGCACTTGGGGCGCGACGCACGCATCACCATTGTTCCCGGCAATACCGCACTGCAAATGCAAGTGCGCGATGCGCAGTTGGAGCACGGTAGCCAGATCACCTCACGGGGCGCTCCCGGCACCCACGAAAAACCCGCCAAGGCTGGGCGTGACCTGACCTTGCGCATTAACTCGCTGACCGCCGAAGCGCTGTCGGTGGATGCCCGTGGCGGCGCCGGCGCCCAAGGGTATGCGGGCCTGGACGGTGCCAACGGTGTGGACCCAGGTTGCACCTGGGGTTCAGCCGGGCGCGGTTTTAATGGCGATAACGGCGGCGATGGCCGGCCAGGGGCGGCGGGCGCCCAGGTGCGCCTGGAGTTGCCGCAGGCGTTCCCGGCTGAACAGATCAAGGTCTGGGTCGATGGCGGGGCCGGAGGCCTGGCGGGTGTTGCAGGTAAACCCGGCAAGGGCGGGCAATCCAAGGGCTGCCTGGTGTACCGTGCGGACGGCGGCGAAAAGGGGCGTCCAGGGTTGGAAGGGCAACCGGGGCCGGCTGGGCCTGCTGGGTCTGTGACTATCCAGCGGCTCTGATTCGCCTGGCCTTACGCCATCGCGGGCAAGCCATAGGTATCTACACATTTTCGGCGCGATGCTGGACCTGTGGCGAGGGAGCTTGCTCCCGCGACGGCCTGACAGTCGACGCTTATCTACCTGACGCCCCGCGATCAAATTGTGGGAGCTGGCTTGTCGGGTCGCCGCATCGCTGCGAAGACGGCCTGACAGTCAACACAGTTGGACCGGGTACATATCCGTTATTTAGGTAACGGCCACCTAGGGGTCCGCCCT